>JAKSDM010001216.1 GCA_022360135.1 Pseudanabaenales cyanobacterium
CAACTTACGGCGACACAGTCAGATGGCTCATCCGTAAGTCTATGGCGAATTGAAACCAATACAGGCAGCGTCTGGCAGGGGCTCCTGAGCTTGATTGCCCAGCCAGAATTAGGGCATTGGGCTGGATACTTCTCCGCTATTGCAGCAGAGCAGGAGGATTAACCATGGCTATCACCCATCCATTCTCGAATGCCAAACTTTGGGGATTAGGGGCGATCGCACTGCTCATCTCCACCCTTCCCATATCCGCTGGCCCAATCAGAGGAAAATGGCGACAGCGTTCCCTATCGACTACTCATACCCCTTCTGCAACCACGGCCACTACCAGGCGAAGCCGCCCAACTGCAGGTCGGCGCTGAGTTGCCTGAGTTGCCTATTGACCTGCCGATACCCCAATTTGGGGTGTTTCAGTGGAGTTTAATCAACCGTCCCCAATATTTCACGTTGCTGTTTGAGGTCCCGCAGTCGCGATCGCAAACAGAATCAACCTATCTAGAACATCTACAAGCTGCGGGATGGCGACTCTGGTCGATAGAACAGCTATATCCTGAATCAAATTTGCCGTCAGATGAATTTGATTCACAACCAAGTAGCGCACAGCCAAACGACGTAGAACGATCTGCCTCTATCGTCCTTGAAAGTCACATTGTCCTTGAAAGTCACATTGGCTCACAAGAATCCCGGGTTGAGCCATTAGTCTTTTGCAATCAAGACAGCGACGCTCGGATTACGCTAGGGCTATTACAGACAGCTTCAGATAGAACTAAGCTTCAGATTGATCTAGTAGCCGGGCAGCCGCACTCAATCTGCGATCCCCAAACGTCTACGTTTCCTAAGCCTTTTTCCGAATTGGCGCTGTCGCCGCCTACCGATGCTCAAATTGATTTGATTGATGGCGGCAGCGGTATCAACTATGCGGTAAACATTCAAACCCCTTTGTCCCTAGAGGCTTTAGCTAACCACTATGCCGCTCAGATGCATCAACAGGGTTGGCATATGCAAAGCAATAGCGGCAGTGACCTCCTCCAGTGGAGTGTCTGGTCCCGCACCGATAGTCCAGATCCCCCTCAGCAGGTGACAGGCTATCTGTTCGCAACTGAAAAATCCAATCAGTACATCGGCGCTTTTAGAGCCCAAAGAAGACCTTGGCAAACCAGTTTATTGGCTTTTCCGACTTTTGCCGTCCAATCGGGAGAATTGCCTCAGGCCACCGCACTGCAGATATTGAGAGATAGATGGGGGCCTGAGCAGCTATGGCTTGAGCAGCTACCGCCCTTACTCTCTGATGAGATAAGGATTCCATCGGAAACCACCCTCTTAGGCGGCGCCTCAACCGCTGATACAGGAACGGCTATCCTAGAAACCTCCCTGCATCCTCAGACTATTCGAACTTTTTATCGTGAATTTTTAACGACAGCGGGTTGGCGAACTTCTGAAATAGTGAGTTCCTCCCATGATTCCGTCTTTGAAGCATCAGGCTTTTATCCTAATTCGATATATGACGTTTTTTGTCAGCCGGAAGAGGGGGCTGAGATCGTACTGAGTGCGTTACCGAGGCCAAATGATTTGACGACGATTCGTTTCATGCTTCATCCCAGCAGAGAATTTTCTCCCTGCCAGGTTGATCGAGAGGCTGACGACACCGAGCGCGATCTTTGGTCCAATATACCTCTCCCCTATCTTCAGATCCCGCCGGAAACCATCGTACTACCAGATAGCAGCACTTATAGAGGAAACTACATCAGTGCAGCTATACATCTCCAAACTCAATTAACGTTCCAGAATTTAGCCAATCACTATGCCAAGCAAATGCGTCAAGCCGGATGGACCCAGCGTACTGCTACGCTATCAGATGACTCATCGGTCAGTTTGTGGCGAATTGAAACCGATACAGGCAATTGTGGCAGGGACTGCTAAGTTTCATTGCTCAGTTAGAACCGGGGTATTGGTCTGGATCCTTCATCGCTGTTTCAGACGGGCAGACTGAGCAGTGGATACCCGTTCAGTAAGTCAATGATTGAATAGTTTACTGTGGACTTTCTAAGTCATACCCAGTTGGATCAGTTAGGCTAGGGTATCTGGTCTGCTGATTTTGAAAATGACGCCGAGTTTGCATAGCCACAATGTCCCGTCCAACTCTGGAAACGGCTAACTTTCAGACAGCTTTAACGCCTGGGCGTTGGCAAGCCGCTACTTGGAATGACTACGTACAGTATCGAGATAGCCTTGATGCCGATCAGTTTCGGCTGTTTTTTCATCACGGGTATCTACTGGTGGTTGAAATGGGTGGGGAAGGCATTGATCATGCTGTCATTTGCGATTTATTCACCTCTATTCTGTTTTTGTGGTTTAGTCTTCATCCTGAGCAAACAGGCAGTTCGTTAGGGCGATGTCTGTTAGAGAAAGCAAAAGGAGAGTCCGGCGCTCCTGACCTTGTGCTCTATCTCGGTGACGATTATCCTCAGTGGCAAATGGGTGAACTTCGCCGGGTCGATCTTAACCATTGGCGTCCCCCTGATCTGGTGGGTGAAATCGCCTCAAGCAAGAAAGCAACATTAACGCTGCCCGATGGTTTAGCCAGCAATTGGCTCAGCAATAGAGTTAAGAAAGTTAAGCCTGAGGATTTGGTGATTAATCATGGCTATCATCAACCTGTTCTCGAATGCAAAATTCTGGGGATCGGGTGCGATCGCACCCTTATGAGTTATCCGAATTATTGCGCTCACTGGCAAAATAAAATCCAAGCGCACCGCTTACCAGAGTGACTTGAGAGGTCCAAATAATGGTTATTAGTTCTCTATGTATGTTTACCCTTTCTTTATCAGTAGCCACTTGTGAACCCGTATCTCTAAAAATATAAAATCCAATACCAATCAAACTAATAAATAGAGAGCCAAGCAATCCTGCGGCCAGGTAAGTCCGTGTCCTTTCTCGTTGGGCCTCAATGTTGACTTTTTCAACAGTTGCTGGAGTTTTCTCGGTGGAAGGCTTACTTGCTCTGTCTTGTCTACGAGTGTCAATGAATTCATCAAGGCCGGGAGCGCTATTATCAGATGAAACCTCTCCCTCGTCATTAGAATCAGCCAAATGCTTGACCTCACCTCTTATTTAAGTAAGATAGTTACTTTATGATGGGGTCTATGGTATTCACTCCAACCAACTTTCCCTGCATCAACGCTACAGTTTGCTATATTTAGTCTAATAACTTTCCCAACATTAACTCTGCCACGGTCTATATTGCCAACCTAAAGAGCTTCATTCCCATTTAACTTTCCCAACATCAACTCTGCCACGGTCTATATTGCCAACGTAAAGAGCTCTACCTTCATCCTCCTGTTTTCTTAGGTAACCCGCTTGAATGATGGCTCGCTTGAGTGCTTCGGTAGCTGTAATACCATCTCGATCTGCAAGCATCTGTAAGATATCTAACTCCCTGTCAGACAGTTCTACTGATAACTTGTGAACCCCCATTGTCATAAACTCCCACTTTTTGACTGCCTCTAATTATGCCACACCCATTTTCCAGCAAACTTGCTGGGCGGAGCTGAGAATAACCAGAAGCTAAGAATAACTAGGTGTCGGTTAAAGCTTTGCAACCCATACTCTGACCTTTGAATTGTCACATCCGGAATAATGGACGATGATGAGATTCAAGCTGGCGAACTTCAACGATAATCACCGAAAGACCTTGTGATTGATAGATTTTGCGTCCCAAGAATACCACTTGCTATGTGAGGCTAGATATTATTGTCAATGCGCCAGTTTAAAGTTAGGAATGTCAGTTAGATGATTGCTGATCATCGCTTAAATGAAAGCCGCTTCAGCGCCTCGCCTAAGACCAGCAGGACGCTGCCCAAAACGACATAGATCAGACAGAAAAACAAACCTGCCAAGCTGGGCAGCCAGGCGCCAGGAATCAGTGTGTAGGATGCGTCCCTCTGTTGTTGCACAATGACGCGGTTGGGAAACGCAACTAGGCGATAATGCACTCCCTGCCAAAAGACCGTCTTCTGAGGTATGTTTTTGTGGCAGGTTGAGCTTGGCTGCGCGATCGGTTCAAACTGCCCATCTAAAAATTGATAGACATAGTTGGAGACAGTTGAACGGAGTTCAATAGGTCGATGGGTCTCGCCACAAAACCGCAAGCGCCCCTTAACCCTAGACAGTAAATAGCTTCGATCAAATTCTCCAGTTGGTTTGTAACGCTGTAAGCGATTCAAGGTGTTTGAAAGAATATAGATATTTCCTTGGGGACCCACTGTAATACTGGATGCATCAATTAGGGGCGCTTCTTTATAGGTTGGAGCTTGACTCCAATAGGCGATGTATCCCCAGCAGGCTATTGTGAGGATGAAAAAACCGACGCCAATTCTCTTCAGCAGCCGAGCACTGAGTGGCGTCTTAAGCGCTTTGGTCTGGGGATAGGATTGATGGGCGGGGATGGGCTGAAGCGGCTGTGATGTAGCCCCTACAACATAGACATCACAATTCACGAGTCCACCAATGCGGCGCGCCAAATCGATCGCTTGCCACCGTTCCCTTTCCAATACCAGGAGATACCATTGCGGTGGTTGATGATGAGTTTCTAGCCAGAGGTTTGTCGGCGAATAGGGATCGTTATCTTCAGACTGAACTTGAATGGTTGCAACGGCGCTGAAGGAAATGCGTGACGAGGATCGAATAGCGAGGTAATCCGGTTCGGTCTCGCCGAGTTTAACAGTAAACGCCTGAACTGAGCGGTTTTTCAGAGAGAAGCGCAAAGCCGCTCGAGTCGCTGACTGCCCCTTAAGGAAAGCGGCTGGACGGAGGGTGACAATCCGCTGGGTGGCGTCAAAGTCCGACCCTAGCCATTGATTTTGACGCAGGGTGATCAGGGTAAAAATAATACTCGCGATTGATAGCGCCAGACCTAGCGGATTGGCCAACGACAGCTTTACGCCAATATAGGTCGTCGCCAGCCCGATACTCACAGAAAGCGTTTGAATTCCATACTGAACCCACTGTGGAGCAATTCGCAGACACAGTGATCCGTCACGCCGACGTTGAGTTGTGGAAAAGGCGCGTGAGGAACGACTTCGAAGGGGGTGAGGAGGAATTAGCAACCTGAGAAAAGGGCTGAAACAACTAAAGAAAAAAGTTTTGCCATCTGCACAGCGACTATTTCCACTGTGTGTTCTCTATAACCGTTTCGTCCAGAGGGTGGACAAATCAGGAATAAAGTGTATTAGACCTAAATCTTCCCGAAGATATCAATGGATACCAATTTGGGTAATCATAACGATGAATCTGAAAGCCCTGACGAGCCGCCAAAATAGTTAAGAAGCATTTCAATTGTTTGGCTCATTTTTCTAGGGCGAACTCCTGGGGTCCTTTCCCCAGCAGGATTAGGGCCTTGTGTTGCAACTGTGCTGCAAGTTCAAGCTGGGACCGGGTTGACGCACAAGGTCGGCATCTTTGAGACAATCAAAATCAATCCTAAGGTGATTTCTTGGAAATAAAACCCTGGGTAATTGATAGGGACGCAAGGCTATGCGCTCCTACCGGGGGTTCAACTGGGTACAGCCCTTCTCAGAAATTGCCTAATGGCTTTAAGGGTCTTAGCCTGTCCAGAACCCATCCTCCTGGTTGGCGCTGATAGAACGTCGCCTGTTTTAAAGCTTCTGGATAGGTTTCCTAGCTCACAATCGGATAGTTAATCAAGGAAATAAGGGAGAACTTCTGTATGAAACTGGCTTATTGGATGTATGCAGGTCCTGCTCACATTGGCACCCTCCGCATTTCCAGTTCCTTCAAGAATGTTCACGCCATTATGCATGCGCCGATTGGCGATGATTATTTCAATGTGATGCGGTCGATGCTGGAGCGCGATCGCGACTTCACGCCGGTAACCATCAGTTCGGTTGACCGAACTGTATTGGCTCGGGGTTCCCAGGAGAAGGTAGTTAATAATATCACCCGTAAGGACCAAGAAGAGCGTCCTGACCTGGTGGTTCTCACCCCCACGTGCACCTCCAGTATTTTGCAGGAAGATCTCCAGAATTTTGTCGATCGGGCCCAGATGGACGCTAAGGGCGACGTGATGCTGGCGGATGTGAACCACTATCGGGTTAACGAACTCCAGGCGGCTGACCGCACCCTAGAGCAAATCGTCCAGTTCTATACTGAGCGGGCTCGGAAGAAAGGCGAACTGCCCACAGGCAAGACCGAAAAACCCTCTGTGAACATCATCGGCATTGTCTCCTTAGGATTCCACAACCAACATGACTGCACCGAACTCAAGCGACTGATGGCCGATTTAGGGATTGAGGTCAACGCCGTCATTCCTGAAGGAGCCTCGGTCCATGAGCTGAAGAATTTGTCTAGGGCTTGGTTCAACCTGGTTCCCTATCGTGAGGTGGGGTTGATGAGCGCCCGCTGGTTGGAGCAAGAATTTGGCATGCCCTATGTCGACATTACCCCCATGGGAGTGGTGGAAACGGCGCGCTGTATCCGCAAGATTCAGGCGGTAATTAATGCGCAAGGGGCTGACGCCGACTATGAGGAGTACATCAATAACCAAACTCTCTATGTATCTCAGGCGGCTTGGTTCTCCCGCTCGATTGACTGTCAGAATCTGACGGGTAAGAAGGTGGTGGTGTTTGGCGATAATACTCACGCCGCCGCCTTGACTAAAGTGCTGGCCCGAGAGATGGGGATTCATGTAGTACTGGCGGGCACATACTGTAAGTATGATGCGGATTGGTTTAGAGAGCAGGTTAGCGAATACTGCGATGAGGTGATGATTAGTGATGATAATGGGGATATTGCCGATGCGATCGCCCGGATTGAACCGGCAGCCATTTTCGGCACTCAGATGGAGCGCCATGTCGGTAAACGGTTGAGCATTCCCTGCGGCGTGATCGCAGCCCCCATCCACATCCAAGACTTCCCCATCGGCTACAAGCCTTTTGTCGGCTACGAAGGGACCAATCAGATCGCCGATCTGGTTTATAACTCCTTTACGTTGGGTATGGAAGACCACCTGCTAGAGATCTTCGGCGGTCACGACACCAAAGAAGCTCTGACTAAGACGGTCTCCGCCGACTCCGATCTCAGCTGGAGCAAGGATGGTCAAGCTGAACTCAACAAAATCCCTGGCTTTGTTCGCGGTAAGGTGAAGCGTAATACTGAGAAGTTTGCCCGTGAGCGCAACATCACCCAGATTACCGCTGAGGTGTTGTATGCGGCGAAGGAAGCTGTGGGCGCTTAGGAGTTACGCACATAAGTCCTAGTAGAAGGCTATGGATGGGGGGATGGGAGAACTTCGAACGTGCGAACTTCTAATCCAAAGCAATCATAATTCGGAAAGGAAGTTGGCTATTTATGCCTATGCTTCTCGCAGAAGTTTCTCTAGGGTTGTTGACGTTCGTGGGAACGAAATTCTTGCCTCCTCTGCACAACTCGGAAGTTCCTCATCCGATA
>JAKSDM010001133.1 GCA_022360135.1 Pseudanabaenales cyanobacterium
AATCAGCCTGGAACAACCCTTCCATACCGTCTTTTAGGACAAATTGGGGATAGCGCTGACGGATGTCATCTGGGCTCAAGTGTTCGTAGTCCAACTCAGCCGTATCCATGCTGGCTTTAAGCGCCTGGAATGTGGCGGCGGGAGGGCCAAAATCTAGTCCGCCGGTTTTGACGTAAAGCTGTTCCGCCGCCTCTGCTTGCAACGCCAACCAGAGGGGATAGGCGTCCCGCATCAAGTTGATATAGATAGGATGGTCATAGGTATAGCGGATGACGCGGGAGTAACCATAGGAACTGCCCTGCTGATGGTTGAGTTCAAATTGCTCCAGCAATAGGACCTGCTGCCCGGCTTTAGCGAGGTAGTAGGCGGCGGCGGCGCCCACCCCCCCGGCTCCAATCACAATGGCGTCAAACCGTTGAGCCATAGTCGTTATGCCTCCTTGATAGATGCAACGGGGCTAGAGACTGGGTTTCTTAGAGAACCCCGCTCCCTAAGGCGCGATCGCTTCTTCGGCAACCCCTTCAATCTGTTGTAACGATTGAGCGTCAATCATGGCCGCTTCCTGTTTCAAGCCTTGGTATAGGCTATAGCACATGACTAGCAGCACCATCGCGAAGGGCAGCCCGGTTGTGATAGAAGCGGTTTGCAGCGCTTGCAAGCCGCCTCCCAACAGCAGCACAGCAGCAACAACTCCTTCTGTCACCGCCCAGAAGACGCGCTGTGAAATAGGGGAGTCGAGTTTGCCGCCGGCGGTGAGGCTATCGACCACCAAGGAACCAGAGTCGGAGGAGGTGACAAAGAACACCACCACCAGCACAATCCCGACAAAAGAGGTCATTGCAGTCAGGGGCAACTGTTGCAGCATGACAAAGAGGGCCGTCGCTACATTCTCATTCACCGCATTGCTGATTACCCCTTGCCAGTCCCCCAACTCCATAGATAAGGCCGTACCGCCAAATACCGACATCCAGAGAAAGGTCAGGAGTGATGGCAGCAGCAGGACGCCTAGTACAAATTCCCGAACGGTGCGACCTTTGGAGATACGAGCGATAAAAATGCCCACAAAGGGAGACCAGGAAATCCACCAGCCCCAGTAGAATACAGTCCACCCATTCTGCCAGGCAGTGCCCTCAAAGGTTTCGGTCCAAAAACTGAGGGTGGGTAAGGAAGCGGCATAGTAGCCTAATGTTTCAACAAAAGAACCTAAGATAAACAGAGTTGGCCCCACCAGCAATACAAATCCCATGAAGACAGCGGCCAGAATGATATTGAGTTCGCTGAGGCGGCGTACACCTGCATCTAACCCAGATATGACAGAAGCCGTAGCAACCCCAGTAATGAGGGCGATCAGCCCCACCTGAATAGGGACATTAATCGGTAAGCCTACCAGAAAGTTGAACCCCGCATTGACCTGCTGCACCCCAAACCCTAGGGAAGTGGCCAGACCAAATAGGGTAGAAGCCACCGCCAAAATATCGATTACATTACCGGGCCAGCCATAGATGCGATCGCCCAAGAGGGGATAGAACACAGAGCGAATGGTGAGGGGCAACCCCCAATTGTAGGCGAAGAAGCCTAGAGAAAGTCCCACCAGCGCATAGATTCCCCAGGCATGAAGCCCCCAGTGGAAAAAGGTAATGCCCAACGCCTGCTGGGCGGCGTCCCCCGACCCGGGTTCGATGGCCCCAATGAAGGCGGGTGGGTCTTGAAAGTGATAGATCGGTTCGGCGACGCTCCAGAACATCAGACCGATACCCATACCAGCGCTAATCAGCATCGCAATCCAGGCGAACGAGGGGAAATCGGGTTTGGCGTTTTGCCCACCCAGGCGAATTTTGCCAAACTTGCTAAAGGCCAAAATAATGGTGATCCCCAAATAAAGACTGACAGATAAAATCAAAAACCAGCCCATCGCTTCGGCGATAAAAGTTTGGATGGCGCCAAAGGCGTTTTCAGCTGGCTCTCGAAACACCAGCGTCACAATGACAAACAATAGAATCAGTCCGGCAGAGACCAAAAACACTTCTGGGTGGAAGTCGAAGCCATAGCCAGCAATATTGCGATCGCCT
>JAKSDM010000413.1 GCA_022360135.1 Pseudanabaenales cyanobacterium
ACCAGAACCGCTTAAAAAACAATTTCAACCCTTTAACTTAAATCATCTTGTAAAAGCAATTACAGGATGGTTGTTGACGAGTATTGCAATTTCTATGGGGGCAAACTTTTGGTTTGATGCTCTCAGTAAAGTTGTCAATGTTCGTAATTCTGGAAAAAGGTCAAGTGAATAAAACGTCACGCCAACATCTTCTACGAGATGGGCAACCGAGCTTTAGCTTCAGTAATCTCTTGGGTTGCCGCACTGCTGGAACGGGCCAGATAAATTCCTGTCAGTACAACGGCAAAACCTACCCAAGTCATGGGGCTGAGACGCTCCAAAAAGATAACCCAGGCCAACATAGCGCTGACAATCGGTTCTAAGAGCAAAAAAAGGGCTACAAAACTAGAAGACAATTTGTCCATGCAATCCGCCAACAGACGTTGGCCAAATCCCTCGCAGATCACCCCTAAGCCTAAGACAGCCAGGACAGCCGCCTTGGTTGTGGGAAACAATTGTCCTTCTGTGATCAACACAATCGGTAAGAGCAACGCACTGCCGATCGCACAACGCCAGAGCAAAATCGTAGTGGCGGAAAACCGATTCCGTAGTTGCTCTATGATCAGAAAATAAGTCCCCAGAAATACGGCTGACAACAGGGCGTAGATATCGCCGACCAAGAAACTCTCTGCTCCATAGAGGTCTTCTAGCCCCAAGGCGATCGCTCCAGACAAAGCAATCGCCATACCAACCAAGAACTTGTGATCAAAACATTTGCCCAAGAATAACAAGCTGCCCAAACTGGTAAATAGGGGGGTGAGATTATTCAACAACATACTCTTAGCAACCGTGGTATATTTCAGCGAAATCGCCCAGAGCCCTAAAGAAATAATCGAGATCACCCCAACGCTCATCAGGAGTAGCCACTGCTGCCCAGTTAAGGGGGGATGATCGCTGATATCTGGCTTTGAGGAGAGACGTTGACCAATTACTCGGCCAATGCCAAATACCAGCACAAAGATCAGCAAGCGGTTAAAGACTGTAGCGTTAGCGCCCAGCTCAGTCTCACTGAAGCGAATGAAAATTGGGGCGAAGGAGACCGACAGGAGCGCTATACATAGGGTAGCGATCGCGATCAGATTAGATTGTTCTTCACTCTGTTGAGATAGGTCATGCTGCATGATTACAATAATGGGGGGCTAATGGAAAGCTGCAAGTTTAGAAGCTTCAAGCCAACATTACATTAGCTCATTAGTTAGAAACCATAAATTATGCTGTAGATTACAATCAGTGCAACGCAGCGTTCTCTTCAATCCATACTCGCCCCATTGTGTGGGAGGCTTAGGAAAAAGTCTTAAGATTCAGGATAAATAAGAGTTCAATTTTTTGGGTAGGGGCGCTAGCGAAGCCATGCCCCCAGGGCTATAGCATTTCGTCGAGAGCTATTATAAAAGTCGGAATGTTTACCGAAATGCCTTGCCCTTACATAAGAGAAACAGGGGCGTTTAGAGGACGCCCCTGCCATATAATGAACGAATTTTAGAATCAACCAAACGATTCTTACCCTTCAGTTTCGTTGAATCCTTAGATTGCGTCAAAAGACAGGCTGTCAAACTTTTCAAAGTGCAATGCTTACTCGATTGCCTGAGTAGGTAGAAAGCAGAGGAGGCGGAAACAACAGAACAATAAACTGCCAAACGCTGGATTAAAGCTCAAGACAAATAATAAGGCGTCTAGTTTAGAAACTACTAGACGCCTTCGAATCAGTAAACGCACTTCACTAATAAGAGTAGCTATGAACTTTAGTTAAGCAAAAAAGAAGCTACATAACTAATCAAACTAGCGCACTAATTCCAACTGAGGTTGTCAACTACACAACAGAATCACTTATCGGCAGACATTTCAGTCTCTTAAGGAGGCCAGAGAGCTTAGGCGTAGTACCTAATCCTAAACATTGAAACCTTTGAAGAGAAAATGAACAGTTTAAGACTAAATACTGAATCGCCTCTTAAATTTGAATGGCTTACCTAACAAGTGAACATTGTGATGAACATAGAGCAGGAGGCACAAGCCCTAGTTCGAAACTTATTTGGATTGCTAATAGGCTACTCAATCCTTGTGCCTAAATCCAGATTAGCATTTTCAATTTAATCCGAACCAGAGTGTTACCGAAATTCATATTTGGCTGCAGTCATACCCAACCCGTGGCCTAGGCACGGGTTGTCTGAATCGTCACAAGCGAGAATTACGATGGGTTGTTACTCCAACTCAGGTAGATAGAAGTCTTTGTAAATCCGGAAATACCGTTTAAGCATAGGTAGTAGAAGATGATGAATTGATAACTTACAGCTAGCCCCAGCTGAGGAGCTGACATTGAATTATGGCCATTCCGATCTCTAATCAGAGGATTCCCCATCACCCCCCTCTGCCTAAGTTAGGGAAGCGCTTTGGCAGTTCACTTCTTGACATCACTATTGTGGGTTGCTTGATTCTAATCGTTCCTCCTTTATCACTACTTGCGCTTCTAATGACACCGCTTCTATCGCTTCTGGTAAAACAAAGCGCCAAGAGAGACCGTTCTACTGAGTTGCAATCCGCCCCTAGGGAATCTTCTGATTAATTGCTCTGAAAAAGGGTCCACTTCAGTCCATGGATTACC
>JAKSDM010001817.1 GCA_022360135.1 Pseudanabaenales cyanobacterium
ATGCCTGGGAATAGATTATTGCCCGAGCATCGAGGGGTGATTATCACCCGTGGGTTACAAGAATGGGCCTGCTTGCTGCCGCAAGATATGTCTTTTGCCACCGTGCAACGGTTATTAAGCTGGCAAAGCCAAGAACCGGATATGATTTCGACCACCGAAGCGCGCAACTTAGTGAAACGTCATGGTCAAGTTATTCGCACGGTCGAGACTGAGGAAGATGCACCATGAGGAAGTGGTCAAACGCCACTTCTGTCTAAGTTGTGTGGCGCAGTCAGTACTCCAGCAAGCCAGTTGCAGTGGGGAAAATCTGAACGATTTCGGTTTGCTCCAGAAAACGAGCCTGCCATTTCTTGAAAAAGCTTTCAGCCTTATGGCCCGATTTCTGTAGAGATAGCCAACAAATCCGCGATCGCACTGCGCACCAAACACACCCATTATCCCTGGTCGATGATAAGCTAGCACTGGTGTGCTCAACCCGACACTTTTTGGCTCGCCGTTGACACTTTGAGGAAAAATGCGAGTGCTCACGCCGCCGCCAACACCACCCGAAACCCATAGTAGTCGTCCCGGCCGCCGGGAATGTCCTTGTAGCGGTTCGCCGACCGGCAGTTTGACGCAGCGAAGAACCATGACCCCCCGCGCAGCAGGCTAAGATCGCTACTTACCTCGGTCCAGACGCTACCATCAGTTGGCGCTCCTTGGTAGTTATCATGCCAGCGATCCTGACACCATTCCCACACATTGCCATGCATGTCGTGCAGACCAAAGGCATTGGGTGGAAAACTCCCAACGTCTATCGTTTGCTGACGATTGTAGTTGGCCAGGTCAGTCGTAATGGTTTCACCAAAATGAAAGGGCGTTGTGGTCTCAGCCCGACAAGCATATTCCCACTCTGCCTCACTGGGTAACCGATAGGTACGTCCGGTTTGCTCAGTCAGCCTCGTGCAAAATTCCACCGCATTATGCCAAGAAACCCGCTCAACAGGTCGATTCGCCCCATTCTGAGCAAACCGAGACGGATTGTTTCCCATCACGGCCTCATATTGGGCCTGAGTAATTGTAAACCGACCCATGAAAAAAGCAGGAACGGTCACAGTGTGCTGGGGTCCCTCATCCAAATCTCGACCTTTCTCAGTCTCTGGTGAGCCCATTTCGAAAGTCCCGCCTGGAACCGAAATCATTTCCAGCGTAACGCCATTCCCTAACTTTTCCTTGACAAACTTGGCTTGCTTTGATTGTTGAGTGATCAACGGTCCCCTTTTATACACCGTCTTATACACCGTCACGGTTTCAAACTCAATTGTCCAAAGGGACAACCCAGCAGCTGTTTCACTACTCTCATCTGGAGGTGTATATTTGGGCTCAGCAACCGAAATAGCCTGAGGAAGGTCATAAATCTGAGGAGAGTCATAAATCTGAGGCGGGTCATAAATCTGAGGCGGGTCATAAGTCTGAGGAGGCTGAGGAGTGGGGTTCTTGAGAATCTCACGACCTGCGATTGCAACAAAAAAACCTAAGCCGCTTCCTAAGCCTGCTTGCTTTAAAAATTGCTGTCGGGTGATCCCTGTCCCGTCTGGAACAACTTTAGAGGACGTTTGAGAAGTCGGAAATGATACCCTATCGGCGTATGGGCGGCGATACTTTTCAAACAACCTCATAGTTCTTAACCACCCACGCTTAGATCGCCAAGATTGTTCCTCAAGTTTTGGCAAAGGAGATTGCGCCAATGGAGAGGGAGGCGCTTTAGGGCTATGAACCGGGGGTGATATCACGACCTTTGGGGAAGTTAACAACCTCAACCAGTCGGGCATTGTCTGAGGCCGATCCTTAGCCTCCAACGCCATGCCCTGAACAATTGCATTTTGCAGAATTTGACTCAGCCTGGAATTAAGTGTCTTGGGGGATTTCAACGGGGTATTCGAGAGTTTGCGTTCCAGGGAAGTGATGGGACGTTCCCCGGTAACGGCAAAATATAACGTTGCCGCTAGACAGTAGACATCCACCGTTGGGGCTCGGCTGCCTTTGATGATTTGTTCATAGGGGGCGAATCCTTGATTCCCAGCATCTCCGGTCGAACTCAAGGTATGGGGAATAATCTCTTTGGCAATGCCAAAGTCGATCAACACCGCCTTGCCGTTCTGACGAAGCATGATGTTGCCGGGATGGGCGTCCCGATGCACTAACCCCGCATGGTGCAGAACCACCAGGGCCGCTGCAATTTGACGAATGCAGGGCAAAATCTCAGCTTCCGGCAGGGGACCTCTGCGTCGTACCCGCTGAAATATCGTCTCCCCCGGGACGAAATCCATCACCAAACAGTGTGTCTCTCCTTCTTGGAACAGATCTCTCATCCGCACAATATTGGGATGGGGATATTTAGAGAATTTTTCTAAAAGCTTGCCTTCTTGCTTAAAGCGATTCACATATTTTTCATAATCGGGATCGTGCTTCAGGTATTCATTCGGCGTTTTGATCACGACTTCCTGTTCCAGCGGCGCATGCAATGCCTTGTAAGTGATCCCAAAGCCCCCCTGCCCTAAGACATCTTGAATGATGTATTCGCCACTCAGTAGTTTGTGTCCTGCCACCCAGAGCATCAGTGAATCTTCCCAAGGGTCATTTTTAATTCAGAAATAGGATTTTTGGCGCCCTTACCGATGATTACGTAAAAGCTCGGGTGCGTTAGGTGTTGAAGGACTGGGAAAAGCTTGGGGAGAATGATGCCGATTATTCATGGCCCCTAGGAAAGATGGAACAACGGCTAGCAAAGCCCCGATCGCCGCCACTGCCGCCCAAAACAAATGCCAATCCCATTGCCGCCCTGGAACTAAAGGTTTAGAGGATGGATCGACGGTTATAGGAGACTGTTCAGCTTTCACTCCCAGGTTAACCAACCACTCTTCAACCGATTGGGGTCGATCCTCACCTTTCAGCTTCAGGCCTCGAAGAATCGCCTTGTTCACCGCATCGCTGATTAGCAGATTGTGCTTTTTCGGCGCGATTAACTGAGCATTATAGGCGCCTCGGTCTGCAGCACTGGTAGGTTTTTCTCCAGTCAGTAGTATATAGAGCGTGGCGGCTAGGGAGTAGACATCTGTGTAGGGTCCGCGTTCCGCCTGTCGAGAATAGAGTTCAATCGGGGCAAACCCAGTTGCTAACTCTTTGGTTCGTGTGACTGTCAGATCATGGTCAAATTCACGGGCAAAGCCAAAATCAATCAACACCGCCTCAGCTCTACCCGCCCGCACCATAATATTGGCAGGTCTCACATCCCCATGTAAAAAGCCATTGCGATGAACTTCCCTCAGCGCCTCACCAATCTGTTGAATATACGGCAGGGCCTCAGCTTCAGGTAGAACTTTCTGTTTGAGCCTGACCAGAGTGACGCCATCAATATATTCCATCGGAATGCACCAGACGCCCTCTTCCTGGAAGGGTTCGTAAGCCTGCACGATGTGAGGATGTTTGCATTTGGCTAGCTTGAAGGCTTCCTTGACAAACACCCGCTGCAGCCGCTCAAAGTCAGCTCGATTCAGGGCTTCATCATTGGGGGTTTTAATCACAAGGCGATTTTTATCGCGAGTTTCCGCCAGGTAGGTAATCCCAAACCGACCCTGTCCAATCACTGCTTGGAGGGTGTAGCGGCCATTCTGCAGTAGTTTGCCCGTTGACCAGACCATGGCTGAGTAATCATTGAATCACTCCCAATTATTCATCATCTAGTACTTCAATCAGCAAATCTACCTGCTGTCGTTTCTGATTCAAGAACGCTTCACACTGCTGCAATTGCTCCACCGCC
>JAKSDM010000026.1 GCA_022360135.1 Pseudanabaenales cyanobacterium
ATCAGGATGTGTTTAGTGGACACGGTAACTATTTAACGGTGTACTACCTTTACTGTCGATCTTGAATGACTCGACTGAGCAGGTTGATGACTTATTGTTCGAATTCCTCAGGTGCAATACGGCCTTTGGTTAGAAACATTGTCTGCCCCAGCTTTAACCTTGCTCGATCAGTATCGTCCAGGTCTTTGGCTGTATATACGACGAGCGGCGTCCGATACAGACGATTGTGTTGACGCAGCCAATTCACAACAGCGAAGCCATCACCGTCAGAAATATTCAGGTCGAGCACCAATAAATCAGGAAGAATATGCTGACTTAGCTGAATTGCTTCTCGTCTCTTCTGAGCATGATGAGTCTCGACTCCATGGCGATCAAATAATGTCATGAGCACCTGCGCCAAATCAGGATCGTTTTCTAAAATCAAAACTTTGGCCTTCTACTGACGGGTCATCATCACATACCAGCACCAGCGGCCCCATCATCTCAGCTGGGGAGAGCGCTTCTTCCACCAGCAGCGCTGGTAATGTAAAGCAGAAAGCGCTGCCTTCCCCCAACGTGCTCTCAGCCCAGATCCGACCTTCGTGGTGTTGCACAATGCTGCGGCAGATGGCCAATCCTAACCCCGTACCGCCTTTTTTACGGGAGTCAGAAGCGTCCACCTGCTGGAATCGTCCGAAAATAGTCTCAAGCTTGTCAGGTGGGACGCCACGGCCATGGTCGCGGACTTGGAATATCACATAGGAGATGGGATTTTGGATTTTGGATTTTGGATTTTGGATTTTGGATTGGCTGACGGCTGATTCCTGACTCCCCAACTCTGCAGTTAACCAAACAGTCTCCCCAACAGGTGAAAATTTAATGGCGTTGCTGAGTAAGTTGGTCAGGACTTGAATGATGCGGTCGGGGTCTGCCCACAGTTGGACAGATAGGGGAGACACGGATAGCGTAACCCCGGCTTGCTTAGCTATGTTCTGCATAGCCTCTATGGCTTGGCCCATCAGGACAGCGGCGTCACAAGCCTGTTTGGTCATCTCGACCTTGCCGGACTCAATCCGTTCAATGTCCAGCATGTCGTTGACTAAACGGACCAATCGTTCTGCATTGTTAGCCGCAATTTTGAGCATGCGTTGAGCTTTTTCAGGTCGAGTTTTTAGAGCGTCGCCAGCCACCAGATCCAGAGCCCCACTAATTGAAGTGAGTGGGGTTCGCAATTCATGGCTGACAACGGAAATGAACTCATTCTTAAGGGTTTCGATTTCCCGCCGCTCGCTAATATCAATGCAGGTGCCGATGTAGCCAGCAAAGCCGCCATCTGGCATAAATCGCGGCGCTCCTCGGTCGAGCAGCCAGCGATATTCGCCATCGGCGCGCCTGAGCCGATATTCCATCTCAAAGGGCTGGCGAGTGTCAAAGGCGGTGACGTAGGTCTCTAGACAAGTTTGCAGGTCATCTGGATGGACCCCTGCTGTCCAGCCATTTCCGATTTCCTGCTCTATGGTTTGTCCGGTAAAGGTCAGCCAGGTTTGGTTAAAGAAGTTGTACCGCTTATCTGGACCCGACATCCAGAGTAAAACTGGGGCGCTGTTGGCCATCATCCGAAATTGCTTTTCGCTCTCTCGCATCGCTTCGACTAACTGGCCTTGAGCCAGGGCGACGCCAATCTGGTCAGCCAGTTGTCTGAGGATTTCAATCTCAAAGCTGGACCACTGACGCGGGTGACTGCATTGATGAGCAATCAGGAGCCCCCAAAGTTCCGCCTTCTGCAGAATGGGCACAGTTAAATCGGCCTTGACGCCAAACTGGTCTAGGAATTCAACATAGCAGGGTTCGATGTCCGTCTGTTGCAGGTCAGCGATCGCGCCTATGCGTCCCTGTCGGTATTGTTCTAAGTAGATTTCTTGAAACCAGGGATTGGCTACATCTAGCCCCAATATGGATGGCCAACCCGGAACTACCGCTTCCTGAACCACCGTGCCAGAGCCGTTGAAATGAAGCTGGAAGATCACCACCCGATCTGCCTGGAGAAATTTTTGCACCTCCGTTACAGCTGTTTGGAGAATTTCCTCTAGTTGCAAAGACTGGCGGATTTTGAGGGTGATTTCGGCGAACAGTTGTGATCGCTGATGCTGACGCTGTAATTCATCTTCCGCTTGCTGGCGCTCAATCGCATGGCGGATAGCCCGTTCCAGCAGCGGAGCCCCCAGCTGATCTTTTTCCAGGTAATCGGCAGCCCCTGATTGCATTGCCTTAACGTCTACTTCATAGTCTCCCTGCCCAGTCAATAAAATAATGGGGGTTTTGCAACCGATGGCGATCGCTTCCCTTAGGAGCTCCAAGCCATTCCGTTCACCCAAGCGGTAATCGAACAGATAGACGTCGTGCTGACACTGCCCGATCAGCTCAAGGGCAGTGTCATACGCATCAATCCAGTCCAACTCAAATTGGAGCCGCTCACTTTCAGCCAGAAAATCACGAGTCAGGATATAGTCGTCTTCGTCATCATCTACCAGCAGGATTTTGACTGGGTTGGGATCCATGTCATCCTGCCTCCTTACCTGAGGGGAGTTCGACGATTTCAAACCAGTACTTTTCCAACGTCCTCATCACTTGCACCAAAGAGGCGAACGTTACGGGTTTGGTGATAAATGAGTTAGCGCCCTGAGCGTAGCTACGATAGATGTCTTCATCCGCTTTTGAAGTCGTCAACACAATAATCGGAATATGGCATAGATTCGAATCAGCCTTAATTTCTTTGAGGGCTTCGCGGCCGTCTTTTCTGGGCATATTCAGATCTAGCAGAATCAAGCCCGGACGGGGGGCGCTACCCGGCTCAGCATATTTACCTCGTTGATACATATAGTCCATTAACTCTTCACCATCGCTGACAAAATATAGGTGATTGGCTAATCGACTTTCCGCCAGGGCTTCTCTAGCCAATAAGCAATCGTCAGGATCATCATCGGCCATCAAAATTGTGATCGGGTGTCGACGTCCTTTCACTGTCCGGTGCCTCCTCCATGGTGTGTGATCGGCAGAGTAACGATAAACGTCGCCCCCTGCCCGGGTGTACTTTTTGCGGTGATATGCCCCCCATGTCGTTCAGCGATCTTGCGGCAGATCGCCAAACCCATACCCGTCCCCTCATATTCGCTGCGACTGTGCAACCGTTGAAAGGCGTTAAAGATCCGATCAAGGTATTTTGGGTCGAATCCAATGCCATTATCTTCGACGAAAAGTTGGCAAAATTCGGCCATCGTTGTCCCCCCATGTGCATGATGAACCCGCTCTGTTGAGCATTGGCTATACAGCTTGATGACGGGCGAAACCCCGGCTTGACGGAATTTCAAAGCATTGCTGATGAGGTTTTGCAGCAGTTGACGAATTTGGGGTGGATCGGCGTTAATTGTAGGCAGTTCAACCAGTTGCACTCGGGCGCCTGTCTGCTGAATGCTAATTTCTAAATCAGCGAGCACCTCGCGCACCACCTGGACTAAATTCGTAGGCGCAAAGGGCTGGGCTCGGGTGGATACTCGTGAGAGGGTTAATAGATCGTTGATCAAATTCTGCATCCGCCCGGCTGCACTCTGCATCCGCCCCAGGTAGTCGCGTCCTTGCTCATCCAGTTCATCCCCAAACTTAGCCTTGAAGCGATCGCCAAAGGCCTGAATTTTGCGGAGCGGCTCTTGGAGATCATGGGAGGCCACATAAGCAAACTGTTGCAACTCTTCATTGGAACGGGCCAGTTCCTGACGTTGCTGTGTTTCTCGTTCTAATAGTTGGGATTGACTCAAAGCAATCCCAATTTGATCGGCAAGCTGACACAGCAAGTCCATCTCAAACGTCTTCCATTGACGTGGGGCGGCGCACTGATGGGCAATCAGCAATCCCCACAACGCCTTCTGCTGAAGAATGGGCACAACCAGGTTGGCTTTGACGCCAAACTGTTGCAGAAATTCAATGTAACAAGGTTGGACATCTGCTTGCTCTAAATTAGCGATCGCACTCACCCGGCCTTGATAATATTGCTCTTGGTAGCTTTCATGAAAGCATGAATCGAGAAGATTTTGACCCAGCGTAACTGGCCAGCCCGGAATAATCGCCTCTTGAACCACCGTTCCAGATCCATCTGGCCATAGTCTGAACAGCAAAACCCGATCCGCTCGCAGAAATTGTTGCACCTCAGTCACTGCGGTTTGGAGAATTTCTTGGAGCTGCAACGATTGGCGGATTTTGAGGGTGAGTTCGGCGAAGAGTCGAGATCGCTCATTCTGAAGTTTGAGTTCTTCCTCAGCCCGCTTGCGATCAGTGATGTCCCGCCCAACCGCTTGGTATTCAATCAGTTGACCCTGCTGATCAAAAATGGCCCGATCACTCCATTGCTGCCAGTGAGTTTCACCATCAAGCAGGATAACCCGGTGTTCTAATGTATTTACCGGATGGTTTGAATCAAGCGTTGCAATTGCGTTTTGGACAATTTCCCAGTCTTCATTTGGGATCAAGGGTAAAAATCTGCGCCCAATCAGGTCCTCTCTGCGTTTGTCGAAATAGCGACAGTAGGCGTCGTTGACAAAGGTCAAGGCGCCATTAGGAGCAAATCGACAGATTAGTTCAGTTTGGTCTTCGACAATAGCCCGATAACTCGCTTCACTGGCGCGCAGGGCCTCTTCCATCCGCTGCTGCTCTTTTATAGCTTGGTCAGCGGCGATAAATCGGCCAATACTTTTGGCCATTAGTTCAACGATTTCCCGTTCATGGGGTTGGAAATCAACCCGTCTTATTTGGCTTGAGGAAAAGTTGAGGGTGCCGTAGACCTGACCGTTGACAAATATGGGGGCGCCAATGTAGGACTCTAGTTTCAAATTTTGGTACACCGGATGGGACTGCATCGCGGCAATTCCACCAACATGTCGGTAGGTAATCGTCTGCTTGTTTCTGACAACTGCGGCGCAGTAGGTATCTTGCAGTGGAAATTCCTGGCCAGCGGCCAAAGATTCCAAGTCAGATCTGACCGACCGAATCGTGTATGCCTGATTAATGATTTGGCTGATGATGCCGGTTTCGAGCTCTAGAATTTCACAGCCAGTTTCAAGACAATCTGCAAACAAACTGTCAAAATCTGCGTAATCCGTTGTGTTGATTCGATGCAGATGTTTGAGGTTAATGCTAAACGCTTCGAGCGCCTTAGACTTTTGCTCTAACACCTCTTCCGCTTGCTTGCGATCGCTCATGTCAATCCAGTAGCCGACAATTTCTAAGGGAGTGTTTTTAGTATCCCTGATTAGCTGCAACTCATCTCTAACCCACCGATATGAACCCTCTTTATGCTGAAACCGATACTCATGGGTATGACGCCCATGCACAAATATCTGGGGCAACTCTGCAAATACGCGCGGCGCATCATCCGGATGGATATGCTTGGCCCAAAAACTAGAATCTTCGGTAAATTCTCGGCTTTCATAGCCAAATATAGCGGTGACATTGTCGCTCATGAACGTGGCGCCATAATCCCCCGAAGTACGGCAGGAGTATATAACTGCAGGACTGGCGGTGAATAAGTGGCGGAGTCGCTCCTGGGTAAGTTGCAGCAGTTCCTCTGCCCGTTCACGTTCATTGACTCCGTAAGCCAATGCCTGATTCGCGTTTTCAACCTGCTGCATCCGCCGTCGAGCAATCTGAATCAAGTAAGCAGCCCAGGCCAGTAAAGCCGCTATCAACAGCCCCCCCCCTAACACCACCTCGGGCAGAGGGGAATGCTCGTCGGCAATCAAGGCCGACGTTGGCCAGATGCGCAGGCGCCAGATGAGGCCATCCAGAGCAACCCCTGTAGTTTGGCTCCATTGGGTCTCAAGTTGTCGACTGAGGCGATCGCCCGATCGCCTAATTGCTGATGAACCGCTTTTGTCTGCCAGGGGTTGGGTGAAGTCGCCAAGGGGATAAATTTTATCGTCGCCATCGAAAATGGCAATTTCATACCCGGGCGCTCCCTTTTCCTGCAATAGGGTGTCGAGCAATTCCTGAACCTGAAATACCCCCAGAATGAACCCATCAAATTCGACTTCTAACTCCTGTTCTGACTGCTGAGTGCTGACTTCAGGCTCCTGCCAGTTTAAAAAAATCGGCACATAAACCAGAAACCCCTTTCCCCCTTGCACCAGCTCAATTGTGCGGGTAACTGTCACAGACTGACGCTGGCGAGCAGCTTCCAACCCGACTCGTCGCCGCTCCTCAAACGCTAAATTGAGGTCTTGCGCCGCTTCATTTCCCGCCAGTGGCGCAATCCAGCGGACATGAAATGACGAATCTATCCATTCGAGCGCCTGCAAACCGGGATAGTCTCTAATTAGGTTTTCGGCGTCAGCATACCAGTTAGCTTTAGGCGTTCCTGCCTGAGTTTCCCAGCGCTCAGCCATGCGCTCCAGTGACTGGATACGATATTGAATCTGGGCGCTGATCTCCTGTTGGATAGTCATTAAGGCAAATTCAATCTGCCGCTCGATCTGTCGGCGTTCCTGTATTTCTAGTGCTTTCCAGAGGAATAAAGCGATCGCTGCAACGCCAATACCCAATAGCACTGGCAGCCAGTGTCTTAGCCAAACCTGGGTTTTTTGCTGTGAGTTCAACTGTTTCATGCTTACCTCACACGATAGAACGCATCGGTCCTCAGTGCACACAATGCAGCTAGAACGCAAGCTCCTAAGAGCACACGATGCAATTGCCTCCAGATGCTTTTGCCTGACTCAATACAGCATTGGCTGCTCGGTAGAGTGCTGGCAAATCAACCCCATCTTCAGGACGCTGAACACCCCCCGCACTGAAGGTGATTCGAAAGGTTGCTCCAGTTGGCGTCTTAAACGTCTTTTGAGCTAACTCTTGCAGCACCTCAGATAATCGTCGCATCCCATCATTCCGGGTCATCCCAGCCATGGCGATGACAAATTCCGCCCCTCCCCAACGAGCAACCACATCCTCACCTGGAAAAGTATTCCGCAATAATTTCCCAAATTGGGATAGGACTTCATCGCCGGTTGCATGGCCATGCTGTTCGTTGATCTGCTTTAAACCGTCTATATCCAAAATTGCGAAGCAGAGTGGCTGCCGATGGCAGTCCGCCAGACGAAAGAGTTGGGTGAGGTCTTGAATTGCCTTGCGACGATTAGTTAACCCTGTCAGAGCGTCCGTTTCAGCCATTGCCTGCAGCAGCCGCGATCGCTCCAGTCGATTCAGAATACGGGTCAACAGTTCTGGACCCACAATCGGTTTGCTGACATAATCATCGGCCCCCACCTCAAACACCTGGCGCATGGTCTCTGAATCAGTATGCACCGTCAGAAATAAAATGGGTAAGCTGCCCCAACGGGGATCATTGCGCACCACTTGACACAATTCAATCCCCTGCATGTGGGGCATCTCTATATCCAGAATCAACAGATCGGGCGCTGTCGCCTCCAGGGTCTGCCAAAAAGTCCGAGGATCGTCCAGGGTGACAAGCTGCACACCCCACGGCTCTAGTAAAACACGCAAGGCGAGCAAGACTTGGGAATCATCATCTACCGCCATGACTCTGGTCGCCATCGGCCGAGATCGCTGCAACGTCTGATTCACCACTTCCATCACCTGGGCTGACGGCAGAGACCGCTGCAAAAAACCGCGTCCCCCCAAACGAGCAACTTTGACCCGATCGATTAAACTATCATGATCTCTCATAACCAGCACCGGGACTGGGGGAGTATAGGCGCTGAGTTCGGCCAAAAATTTTAAGGCGGAAGGGGGTATTAAGGGGTTGGCTGGGGGGGAGATGGGAGGGGAGGAGAGGGTGTGGGGTGTGGGGTGTGTGGGGTAGGAGGTAGGTGCGATAGCGGTTTCGTGAAGGGGAGGGGGAAAGGTTTGGGTTTTCAGCGCTGTTTGCCGACTACTGATTCCTTGCGCCTTCGGCTGCCTCGACTTCTGACTTCTGACTTCTGACTTCTGACTTTCGACTTCTGACTTCTCTTCCCCAAACGAATCTAGCAAAACGACATCCGGGCGATCGCTAGACACTTGCTCGCGGGCTGCGGTTAGGTCTGGGGCAAGCCGCGCCTCAATGCGCCAATGGTTAGACTCTCTTAACAGTGCTTCCGCCAGCCCTTTATCTGGGGTTACAATCAGGAGCAAGGGTGCGGTGCGCAGTGCTCTGTTTGTGCTCTGCGCCTGGAGTAGATTAGGGATTTCGGCTTTGACAGTCTGTTGAATTTCCTGGCTGAGCGCCGCCGCCAACTCGGAGAGCTGCACCTTTTGGTCTGGGTTGAGAGGACTGCCGGAGTGAAATAGCCGTTCGGTTTCGCGGGCCAGTCGAGAACCCTTGTCAAAATTGAACATCCCGAGTGAACCGGCTAGTTTATGAGCCGCCTGTTCAGCTGCTTGTTGTAACTCATCCTCCAATGTATTCTCCAGCAGCATCTTCGTTGCTTGCTCAATCACAGCCATTCGTTGACGGAATTTTGCTTTGGTCTGTTCCCAAATTCCAGCGGCGACGGCGACGGCCCGCTGCTCCAATTCGGGAGACACAGCAGTTTTAGATTTTAGATTTTGGATTTTGGATTTTGGATGGGTGAATGGGTTATTTAACTCCCCTCTTCCCTGCTCCCCTTGCTTTTCTACTTCCCCTGCTTCTCTCTTCTCCAACTCCTCCGGCTCCCTCAGCCGATAGCCCATGCCATATACTGTCTCAATCGGATTATGGGCAACGCCTGCGGCTTTCAGGTGTTGTCTTAGTCCCTTAATGTGAGCAGTGACTGTCTCTTCGCCAGGGGCTTCTTCAAAGGACCATAAATGATCCAGAATCGCTCCCCGGCTAAACACTCGATGGGGATTGCGGAGAAAAAGTTCCAGTAGGTCATATTCTTTGGGCCTGAGATAGATCGGTTGGCTGTTGCAGGTAACTTCACAGGCGCCGGGGTCAAGCTGCAGATTCTCCCACTCTAGGACCGGCAGCAGAGTCGACCCTTCTCGACGCAGGAGCGCCCGAATGCGA
>JAKSDM010000410.1 GCA_022360135.1 Pseudanabaenales cyanobacterium
CAGGTTTATCGATATCGCCGGAGCAGTAAAATAGCCCCTTGGCAAAGTCGTTCCAGACTGCGTCGTTACCGATGCCGCCACCGAATTCCTCTATGCCTTCCCGCATGTGCTCACGGAAGAAGTCGTGACTCCAATCACGTCGTGACACCCCCACAATGGTTAATTCTGGGGGTAACCGACGTTCCCGCTTCATTTGGTAGATGGCTGGCACCAATTTGCGTTGAGTTAGATCGCCGGAGGCGCCGAAAATGACTAATATCTGCGGCTCTGGAATACGGGCTTGCTGGAGCCCTACCCGAAGGGGATTTTCGAGGAGAGAAATCATAGGCGTTGAAGATTAAGAATTGGGAGGGAAGATAAAAATACAAGGATAGAGGATGAAGGGTAAATGTGAAATTCCTGCCTTCATCCCTCAACCTTTACTGAGTTACGCAGGTGTCAGTTGATTCACTTTTGTGACTAGGGAATCCATTAACTGATCGAAGGGTTTGATGAATTTGTCAATCCCTTCTTCAAGTAGATCTATCATCACCTGGTCGAGATCAATACCCAGTTCTGCTAGGCTCTCAATCAGTTGATAAGCGTCATCTACGTTGGTTTCGATTCGGTTGGCGACGTTACAGTGGTCGGCGCAGGCTTCGATGGTATTAGGCGGTAAGGTGTTGACAGTGTCAGGACCAATCAGTTCATCGACGTACATGACATCGCTGTAGGCAGGATCTTTGGTGCTGGTGCTGGCCCATAGCAGGCGCTGTACTTTGGCGCCTTTGGCGGCAAGGACTTGCCAGCGATCGCTACTGATGATCTCCTGATATTTCTGATAGGCGATCTTGGCGTTTGCGATCGCAACCTTACCCTTCACTGCGGCTAATTTAGCCTGCTTATCGGGATCAGAGGTTTGAGCCATCAAGGCGTTAGCCTGACCATCCACCTTGGTGTCGATGCGACTGAGGAAGAAGCTGGCGACAGAAGCCATCTTGCTAATATCCGCCCCCTTGGCGGCGAGGGCTTCTAAGCCTCGAATATAGGCCCAAGCGGTATCAATATAGCTTTGGACGGAAAATAGCAGGGTGATGTTGACGTTGACGCCCTCACTAATCACTTTCTCAACCGCTGGGAGTCCCTCAGGCGTACCGGGGATCTTGATCATCAGGTTGGGACGATCAATCGCCTGGGCATAGCGACGCGCCTCCCGGATCGTGCTTTCAGTGTCCCGAGCCAAACTGGGAGGCACCTCCAGGCTGACATAGCCATCAAGGCCCTTGGTTTCCTCGTACATTGGCCTCAAGACATCACAGGCATTGCGAATATCCGCGAACACCAGAGATTCATAAATTTCATTTACTGCCGCGCCATTGCGGATTCCGGCTTCAATGTCTTGGTCATAGACAGCGTTGCCTGCGATCGCTTTTTCAAAGATGGCGGGGTTAGAGGTGACGCCATGAACATTACGGCTTGTGATCAGCCGTTTCAATTCTCCTGACTGAAGAATGTCACGGCTTAAATTATCCATCCAAACGCTTTGGCCATAGTCTTTTAGATGCAAGATTGGACTGTCTGAGACGGCGGTCATAGATAAGTACTCCAAATTCAACGCTCAAAACAAATGCACCAAGCCAGCATCAGGGCCTGACTAACGCTGAGAAGCGGATAGCACTTCCTGCTCCCGAATTCTTTCTTTGATGAAAGATTCCACCAGAGCGACATCATCAGGGCTGCCAATAATCAAGGGAGTACGGGCGTGAAGCCGATCAGGCTTGACATCAAGAATGTCTTGAACGCCTGTACTGGCCCTTCCGCCTGCCTGTTCCATCAAAAACGCCAGGGGAGCCGATTCATAGAGCAGTCGGAGCTTGCCGTTAGGGTTTTTGAGCGTGCCCGGGTAAAGAAACACACCTCCCTGCATCAATATGCGATGGAAGTCACCCACCAATGCCCCGCTGTAACGAGCTGAATAGCCCTCGTGGCGATGGACGTAACGAATATAGTCGCGAACAGAATCTTCCCACTGCCAGAAGTTACCCTCATTCACACTGTAGTTTGGACCATGGCTTGGCGCCTGAATATTTTCGTTGGCCAGGATAAATTCTCCTAAGCTGGCGTCTAGCGTAAAGGAGTGAACCCCGCGACCGATTGAATAAACCAGCACCGTGCTAGGACCATATAGAATATATCCTGCCGCAATTTGCTCACGACCGCTGGTGAGGAGATCCGAAGCCTTTTGATCAATATCTTCTCCCTGTTGTTGTCGAATCGCAAAAATTGATCCCACATTCAGGTTAATATCCACATTGGACGAACCATCAATCGGATCGTAAAGTAGCGTGTAACGTCCGATAGGGCAGTTTTCGGGGATGTAATAAGGTGCTTCCATTTCCTCAGAAGCCAGACGACACACCAACCCACTCTGCTTGAAAACCGAGATGAAAACGTCATTGGCGAAGACATCCATCTTTTTGACAGCTTCCCCTTGCACATTGGTGCGTCCTGTAAAGCCTAAAGCATCCTCGACTAAATCCGCGTGAGTTAAGCGCCGCGCAATTAGCTTGCCAGCGAGGGCGATTCGGTTCATGATCGCGCTCAAATCTTGGGCGTCGGGGCCAAAGCTCTGGAGCTGTTGAAAGACATGGCGGGATAGAGTAGTGCAGTCTCTATCCAAAGCCGCTTCCTGAGTTGGTTGATAGTGTTCAACCATATAGTCTTCCTCCCGGGTAGACAGGTGTGATATCCAGGTGCAGGCGTCTGCTTGATGCCTAATGTTGCGAACTGGTTAGGTTAGCACAAGCTATCACTCTGCTACCTTCACTTCTTATATTAGAAACGCATTCCCAGAAGCAAGACCAACCTTTAGATCAACTACAGAAATAGGCCATAATAGCATCCTATTTTGTGCTCAAGATTACTTTCTATTACGCCGGACTTTTAGTTCTGGATGCAGTCGAGAATAGGGAATAGAGATAAAGTAAGAAGACAATGAATTCAACCATCGCCCCCCTCGATAGCGCCTCCTCTTTTCCGATCGGCTGCAAGCTACTATTTCTCTATCCCGTATCCCTCAACTAAACTCAGCATTCTGGTGACGACCATCCATTGAGGGGAACACTACTTTACCAAAGGCGCACTATTCCAAGCCAATTCGCCTGGATTTAGAAGCGTCTAGACTTAAAAAAATATGTGGATGAACAATGGTTGCAACCCAGGTTAAGCTCCTGAAGTATTCCCTGAGCGAACAAATCTACGAGGGGGCCAACACGATCGTTTATCGAGGGATTCGTGAATTAGACCAGCAGCCCGTCATTCTCAAAATACTGCGCAATGATTATCCCCGCTTCAACGAACTTGTCCAGTTTCGCAATCAATACACGATCGCCCAAAAACTGAAGCTATCGGGTGTCGTCAAACCCTACAGCTTAGAGAACTATCGCAATGGCTACGTTCTTGTCATGGAAGATTTTGGCGGTATTTCCCTGCAAACCTACATGACAAGCCTAGGAATAGGAGAAACAGGAGACAGAATTCAGAATTCAGAATTCAGCCTAGCCAAAATCCAAAATCCAAAATCCAAAATCCAAAATCTCCACCCCCCCCACCCTATCCCCCTGGATGAGTTTCTTCCGATCGCCATCCAAATTGCCGATATCCTCAACGGACTTTATCGCCATCGGGTGATCCACAAAGACCTCAAACCCGCCAACCTCCTGATCAATCCCGAAACCAAGCAGGTTAAGCTAATTGACTTTAGCATCGCGTCGCTCTTACCCCGGGAAACTCAAGAAATTCAAAATCCCAATGGCTTAGAAGGAACCCTGGCTTATATGTCTCCGGAACAAACCGGGCGAATGAATCGAGGGATTGACTACCGCACTGACTTCTACTCACTGGGGGTGACTTTCTACGAATTGCTTACAGGACAGATTCCATTCATCACCAATGACCCAATGGAACTGGTGCATAGTCACATTGCTAAGCAGCCTGTCTCTGTCCACGCCCTTAATCCCAACCTACCCGTCATCCTCTCGGATATGGTTGAGCAATTGATGGCTAAGAATGCCGAAGATCGTTACCAGACCGCGCTGGGA
>JAKSDM010000840.1 GCA_022360135.1 Pseudanabaenales cyanobacterium
CAAGGTGTAAGTGGTTGCGCAAAATTAATTCCACTGTCTATGTACGGTAAAAACAGGGTGTCATGTTGAGTGGAGCGAGGCGGAATCGAAACATCTCAGACTTTAGCGGGAGATTGGGATTCCTCGCCTCTCTTGGAATGACACTAGGTATTTGTGAAATTTTCAATGCCCAGGTAATTACTTGGCTTGGGTGATCGACTGTCTGAAGTTCGATGTGTACTTCATTTATATTAAATGCATCTCAGTAGAGACAGGAAATACCTGACTGATATCTGGATTGGTGGGCGTATATTTTAAGGCGGGAAGCCTTACGGGGAAATGGTTCGAGCCCACAAGGGTTTCAGCCGATTTTGGGGGTTAAATTTTTCCCGGTTTAAGTTATACGCCGATTGGTGGATGCCGCATTATTGTAGAATCTCCGAAACTGTGGGAGGTCTTGAGTTTTCTGGCTTCGTAACATCTTCCCATTCTCGGTGAATATCCACATTCCTTAAAGTGTGCTGAGCCACAGCACCCCTGGCAGGGTAAAAAAGCTGAGCAATGTCGATAGCACAATCGTTCTAGCCACGCGTACCGTATCTCCACCCAGCTCTGTCACCCAAATCAGAGAATTCACCGCCACTGGCATCGCTGACTGCAACACCACCACCTGCAAGTCCAATCCGTCTAACCCCAACAATCGTCCTGCGCCATAGGCCAATAATGGCGACACCAGCAGCCTGAGCCCCGCCCCAAACAGTTCGTAGCGCCCAAACACAAACGGAGTTCGCGACAGCTGTATCCCCAATGTCAGCAGTGCAATCGGAATCGCCCCGCCGCTTAGCAGCATTACCCCGCGACCGATCGCCTGGGGTAGCGCCCCGCCCGACACTTGTACCGCCAGCCCCGCCAGCGCTGACCAAAATACCGGCAGTCGCAGTGTAAAACTTACCCCGGCCCGTATTCCTGCGCCCTTCAGCACAATCGGGAACAGACTTGCAATCACTAGACTCGACCCCACCAGATACACAGTAGCTCTCTCTAGTCCGGCCTGCCCGAGAGAGAACAGTACAAATGGCAATCCCATGTTACCGACGTTGGCGAATAAGGTGGTGGCGATCAAACTCTTTTGCTGATCTAGCGAAAATTTGAGGCTGCGGCCCAGTCCCATCGCTAGTAGGTACAGCAAGGCTGTATTGATTAAGACCGCAGCGAAAATTGCAATCGCATTCGCTAAAGCCAGTGTTGTCTCTGCCAGACTGGTCAGCACTAGCGCCGGTAGCAGCGCATAGATATTCACCCGCGCCAGCGTCTGCAAATCCAGATCAAAGGTGCGGCCGATATAAACGCCCACGAGCGCCGCCAACGCGATCGGCAGCACCGCCGAAATCAAAATAGCCATAAACCAATATCTTTTGGCCCAATCCCTAAAAACAGAAATATTGAGAATACTTGTTCATTTATCAAAACTTTTTTGTAGAAGGATTATCCTAACATCAGGAAAAGTGTTTGCCATCCTGCCTATTTGTTGCTTCCGCACCTTCTAACTCTCCGTTCTCAGGGGAATTTATTCAACAGACGACTGACGCTGTCGGGAATTTCCGGCGGTGCATTGCACCTAACACCTGAATAAAACTGAATTTAAACCTGAATAAAACTGAACTTTTCGGGATTTTTTCCACCGGGCATTTCTGCGATAGTTAGGTCATCGAAACGCACAGGCGACGTGTCAGCTCTAACGTTATTTGTTATTTGTTTGGGTTGAAAGAATTATTGTTGCTGGCTCGGCAACAGCCCTATTGGGTCTGGAGTGCTAAACGGGAGCAAAAGGGAAAACTGCCGAAGCCCAAGTTAGCGGCAAGTATATCGTTCTTCTGTCTAAATCTCTAGAGAATATTTTAAACAACCATTTTACTTGCTTCATGACCTATAAATTGGAGGAACTGCTGATGAGAAACCGGCGTTTCAGATTTTATCCCGTCAGAGTGCTTGAAAAGCGATATGGAGGTCTTAGGGTGTTGCTGTTAGCGGTAGCGTTCTCCAGTGGGGTGACCGGGTGTTTAAACTTTACACCCAGCCGAAAGATTCAGAAGATCAAAACGTTTATTGACCAGTCTGCCAACCTTCTGGCTTATGCTACATCTATAGAGAGTAAGGTGAATATTCCTACAAGATTCAAGACATTAACAATTACTATCCCGTCCGACCGCTCTAAATCGGATGTGTTGAGCGCCATTGCCGCTGCTTATGATGATATCGGCGACCCGGTTCAAGCTCAGGCGGTCTTAAGCGAGGCCCTCACCGCGGCTCAAACCATCCAGCATGAACGCTTTAAATCGGATGTGTTGAGCGCCATTGCCGCTGCTTATGGTGAAATTGGCGACCCGGCTCAAGCTCAGGCGGTCTTAAGCGAGGCCCTCACCGTAGTTCAGACCATCCAGCAAGACATCTATAAAGCGGATGCATTGAGCGCCATTGCCAAGGCTGCGGGTAAAATTGGCGGCCCGGCCCAAGCTCAGGCGGTCTTAAGCGAGGCCCTGACCACAGCTCAAACTATTCAGCAAGACATGCCTAAAGCGGATGCATTGAGCCCCATTGCCAGGGCTGCAGGTGAAATCGACGACCCGGCTCACGCTCAGACGGTCTTAAACGAGGTCCTCACTGCGGTTCAAACTATCCAGCAAGAAATCTATAAATCATCTGCGTTGCGCGCCATCGTCATTGCTGCGGGTGAAATCGACGACCCGGCTCAAGCTCAGGTGGTCTTAAGCGAGGCCCTCATCACAGCTCAAACCATCCAAGGCGACAGCTATCAATCGTCTGCGTTGCACTTCATTGCCAAGGCTGCGGTTGAAATTGACGATCCAGCTCAAGCTCAGGTGGTCTTAAGCGAGGCCCTCACCACAGCTCAAACCATCCAGAGCGACTGCTCTAAAGCGGATGCGTTGAGCGCCATTGCCGCTGCTTATGGTGAAATCGGCGACTCGATTCAAGCTCAAGCGGTCTTAAGCGAGACCCTCACCGTGGCTCAAACTATCCAGAGCGACTGCTCTAAAGCGGATGCGTTGAGCGCTATTGCCGCTGCTGCGGGTACAATCGGCGACCCGGCTCAAGCTCAGGCGATCTTAAACGAGGCCCTCACCGCGGCTCAAGCCATCCAAAACAGCCAATCTAAAGCGGATGCCTTGTACCCCATTGCCGCTACTTATGGTACAATCGGCGCCTCAGTTCAAGCTCAGGCGGTCTTAAGCGAGGCCCTCACCACAGCTCAAACCATCCAGGACGACGAATCTAAATCGTTTGCGTTGAGCGCCATTGTTATTGCTGCGGATGAAATCGGCGACCCGGTTCAAGCTCAGGCGGTCTTAAGCAAGGCCCTCACCGTGGTTCAAGTCATCCAGGACGACCGCTCTAAAGCGGATGCGTTGCGCGCCATTGCTGCTGCTGCGGGTGAAATCGGCGACCCAGCTCAAGCTCAGACGGTCTTAAGCAAGGCCCTCACCACAGCTCAAACCATCCAATATGACTACTCTAAATCGTCTGCGTTGCGCGCCATTGTTATTGCTGCGGGTGAAATCGACGACCCGGCTCACGCTCAGACGGTCTTAAGCGAGGCCCTCACCACAGCTCAAACCATCCAGCACGAACGCTCTAAAGCGGATGCGTTGCGCGCCATTGCCGCTGCTTATGGTGAAATTGGCGACCCGGCTCAAGCAACGGCGGTCTTAAGTGAGGCCCTCACCACAGCTCAAGCCATCCAGCACGACCACGATAAATCGTATGCGTTGAGCGTTATTGCCGCTGCTTATGGTGAAATTGGCGACCCAGCTCAAGCTATGACGGTCTTAAGTGAGGCCGTCACGGCGGCTCAAGCCATTCAAGAAGACCACGATAAATCGTTTGGGTTGCAAGCCATTGCCAATGTTGCAGGTGAAATCGGCGACCCGGCTCAAGCAAAGGCGATCTTAAGTGAGGCTGTCACAGCTGCTCAAGCCATCCAGCACGACCGTCTGAAATCGAATGCGTTGCGCGCCATTGCCGTTGCTTATGGTGAAATTGGCGACCCGGCTCAAGCTCAGGTGGTCTTAAGGGAGGCCCTCACCACAGCTCAAACCATCCAGTACGGCTACTCAAAATCGTCTGCGTTGCTCGCCATTGCGGCTGCTTATGGTGAAATCGGCGACCCGACTCAAGCTCAGGCGGTCTTAAGCGAGATCGTCACGGCGGCTCAAACCTTTCAGGACGACCACTCAAAATCGTCTGCGTTGAGCGCCATTGCGGCGGCGGCGGGTGAAATTGGCGATTCGGCTCAAGCAAAGGCAATCTTAATCGAGGCCATCAAGGCGACTCAAACTATCCAGGACGACCACTCAAAATCGTCTGCGTTGCTCGCCATTGCGGCGGCGGCGGGTGAAATCGGCAGCATCGCCAAAGGCTATCGTGTAGTCTGAATTTCTGAAAACAGTTACGTAGATACTGTGTTGGAGACTAAAATGCAAGAGCTACATGTTCACTGATTCGAGGTTTGTACGCTAATCCCCAACCTGAGCCGCCTCAAGCGACTTCCTACTCCAAGATGGCGCTCTTATTGAGGGCGATTAGCTGCTTAAACGCTTCATTATCCAACTCTGTCAACCAACCCTCATCTGACCCAACGATCGCCCCCGCCAGTTTTTTCTTATCCTCAATCATTTGATCAATACGTTCCTCCAGCGTGCCGATCGCCACAAACTTGTGCACAAACACATTCTTCTTTTGGCCAATCCGGAAGGCGCGGTCCGTGGCTTGATCCTCC
>JAKSDM010000600.1 GCA_022360135.1 Pseudanabaenales cyanobacterium
CGAGAAAAAGCAAAGGCGATCGCCCAAACCCATGGCATTCCCCACGCTTGCCAAACCGTAGAAGAGATTGTGGCGCTACCGGATGTGCAGGCAGTGAGTATTTCAACGCCGCCTTTTCTGCATCAGCCCATGGCTGAGACGGTGCTCAAGGCGGGTAAGCATTTGCTGCTGGAAAAACCCACTGCCCTGACTGTGACTGAGGCTAAACAAATCCAAGCCCTGGCTGATGCCCAGAGTCTGGTGACGGTTCTGGATTTTGAATTTCGGTTTGTGCCCGCTTGGCAACGGTTAGCCGAACTCCTGAACGAAGGCTATGTGGGTCAGCCCCGACTGGTGAAAATTGACTGGTTGGCCTCCAGTCGAGCCAACCCTAGCCGTCCCTGGAACTGGTATGCTCGCAAAGACCAAGGGGGAGGGGCGTTGGGGGCGATCGGCTCCCATGCATTCGACTACATTGCCTGGCTGTTTGGTCCGGCTAAACGGCTCTGTGCCCGTTTGAGCACAAGCATTCCGCACCGCCCTGATCCGATGACTGGAGAACTCAAGCCGGTTGATGCCGATGACACCTGCAGCATCTGGCTTGAGCTCGCCGACGGCGTCCCCTGCCAGATTTCTCTCAGCTCTGTCACCTATGCCGGACGAGGGCACTGGCTGGAAGTGTACGGCGATCGCGGCTGCCTGATTCTCGGTAGCAGTAACCAGAAGGACTATGTTCATGGCTTCACGCTACAGGGCAGTCAGTCAGGAGCCCCTTTGGAGGAATTCGAAATTCCCCAACGCCTAGCCTTTCCTAAAACCTACCCGGATGGTCGCCTAGCCCCCTTCATTCGTGTGGTCAACCATTGGATAGATTGTATTGATCAGGGAACTATGAGCGCCCCTTCCATTCGAGAAGGGGTCTATTCCCAGTTACTTATGGACTTAACCCATCAGTCGAATGAGACTGGCGCTTGGGTGGAGGTTCCTTCTCTCGGAGAGGGTGGGATAGGTTAGGGAAGAAGGGGTAGATTTTGGATTTTAGATTTTGGATTTTGGATTGTATTTCCCTTTCCTCCTCTCCCTCATCCTCTTGAATTCAGAATTCTGAATTATTCTTCTGCCCCCCTGCCTCCCCATCCCCCCTGCCTCCCCTGCCTCCCCTGCCTCCCCATCCCCCCATCTCTCCCGCCTATTCACCTGCGGGGCTTCGATATCCTCCAGGCAACTTCTCCTTGCGTTCGATATCCAGCTCTGGTGAAGATAAAACCAGCCTCAGAAAAGCGATCGCCCTTTCCTTCCACGGTAGTAGGGGATAAATCTAAGAGGTAGGCGACTTCCGATGTACTCAGATGCCAGCCATTTCGAGCAGCTTGCTCTAAGCGCTCAAAATAGGCGAGCGGATCAGGTTCGGGGGTTGGCAGTTGGAGTTTAGAGGCGACTTCTGAAGCGATCGCCGTCACCAACTTAATAATATCGTTGGGTTGAGCAGTAGACAGTCCTGAGGACAATCCTGAGGAGTCGCCGACCGACTTCTGAAGTCCTCTGCGTTCGAGAAATTCTGCTGTTGTCCCACCAGATTGGATGAATTGATGGAGATCATCCATCAATCTCAGCTGTTCAGCATTGACATAAGCTTTATTGCCAATTGTCTGGGGTCTGACGCCAAGCGCCTTAAGCCGGTTATAAACTGCACTCTTGGCCAGATTATTGTACCTAGCTCTTAATTGGCCGACTGGAAACCTATCGATCTCTCCATTACCCATCCTGTTATCCTCTGGACTGTCCTCAGGATAGTTTCTAGTATTGCGTATCCTACTATCCGCAGGACAGTCCAGAGGATATTTCTCAAATATCTTTTGAAATAATCGAAACGTCCTGAGGAATATCCTGCGGACTGTCCTGCGGACATGCTAAAGTATAAGTGAAAGATTGAAGGGTCCAGGGAGAACAGCTTCCACTGGTAGGTAAAGCTCCCGCTGGCGAACAAATGCCAGAGCGGCTAACAATCCATCCCTAAAAAAATTAGGTGATGCCAGTGCTCATACCAACATCACCATCACCAAAGAAAAAACTAACTAGCTAAACTGGCCAGCATGGGGGTGCTGGCTTTTTTCTATTCTAAAGGCTGAGACGCCTTTCAGGCTGCCTCCACATCAGAGACTCGCCAAGCGATCTCCCCTTGAGAAAGATAACCGACTCTGGTGAAGATAAAACCAGCCTCGGAAAAGCGATCGTCATACTTTTGAATGCTGGAAGGCGGCAGATTTAAGAGATCGGCGATCTCTGATGTGACGAGCAGCCAGCCATTACGAGCAGCCCGCTCCAAGAGGTCGGCAGATGGTTCTGAGGACAATCCTGAGGGCTTGGTGTTCGCCTGCCGCCATCTTCTGCGTTCGAGAAATTCCGCTGTGGTCCCGCCCGATTGGATAAATTGATGGAGATCATCCATCCATCTCAGCTGTTCAGCATTGACATAAGCCCTATTGCTAATTTTCTGGGGTCTGACGCCGAGAGCTTTCAACCGGGTATACACTGCACTTCTAGCCAGGATATATCTAGCTGGTAGCTGGCTGACTGGGAACCTATCGATCTCTCCATTACCCATGCTTCTATCCTCCGGACTGTCCTCAGGATAGTACTAGTATATACGAACTAATCTACCCTCTGGACTGTCCTCAGGATAGTTTCTGTTGCTGAATATCCTGCGATCCTCTGGATTGATAATGCTGGCGAATTACTTTGTAATACTTCCTTTTCACCCTCGTTCCCAGGCAGAGCCTGTAATTGAACGATTGGAGGCTATGCCTCCACATCTACCGCCATGACTTGGAGGCAGAGCCTCCGATAGCAGCTCCACAGGCAGAGCCTGGGAACTAGTAAGTGTGAACTTATAATTCGCCAGCATTATCCAGACCGTTCTCATCTGAGAAAACAACTGAGATGTCCTGCGGATTGTCCTGCGGATTGTCCTCAGGACATGCTAAAGTATAGGTGAAAGATTGGAGGGTCCAGGGAGAACAGCTTCCACTGGTAGGTAAAGCTCCCGCTGGCGAACAAATGCCAGAGTGGCTAACAATCCATCCCAAAAAAGTTAGGTGATGCCAATGTTCACACCAGCATCACCATCACCGAAGAAAAAACTAACTAGCTAAACTGGCCAGCATGAGGGTGCTGGCTTTTTTCTATTCTAAAGGCTGAGACGCCTTTCAGGTTAACTTCTCTTGAGAAGGGTAACCTGCTCGGGTAAAAATAAAGCCAACCTGAGAAAATCGAGACTTGACACTCTGGTCTATTCAATCAGATAAAGCGGTTAGATTTGGATTGATTGAGAAAGGTTTGTATTGATTCAGAAAAGAATGCCCAGATACGGTAGCAAGCAAACAACGGCTTGTAATAAAAATTAACTAGCCCCTACTTGCGCTTGTCAAATGTTGAGAATTATTACGGATTTCGATGGCCCCATCATGGATGTGTCTGAACGATACTATCGGGTCTATCAATTTTGCTTGGCAGAGGCTCGGGATACTCACCAAACGGTTAATCAACTCAGCAAAGAAGAATTCTGGCGCCTGAAGCGAGCCCAAGTGCCTGAGCGTCAAATTGGCGTAATGTCGGGCCTTTACGAAGATCAAGCTCGACAATTCGCCCAGCTTCGTCGTCAGACTGTCCATACTTTGCCCTATTTGGTTTATGACAAACCGACGCCGGGCGCGATCGCGGCTTTAACGCGTATCCAGCAGGCGGGAATTCATCTGGTCGTGATGACCATGCGTCGCACACAAGAACTCAACGCAGCGCTTGAACAATACGAATTGGGACGATTCTTCCCGCCTGAATGCCGCTATTGCCTGAG
>JAKSDM010000425.1 GCA_022360135.1 Pseudanabaenales cyanobacterium
CAGAATTGTTTGAATTGAAAGCCAGCGTTGAGAACAGTTGGAGCATTTATCGGCCCTACTTGTCTATTAATTCCAGTGGAACTCACACTTTGGTCAGTTCCACCTTTTGCCAAATCGTGACAACTAGCGCATGATAGTGAATTGTCCGCAGAAAGTTGTGGATCATGAAAAAGCTTCCTCCCTAGAGCAACCTGGCCTGGATCAAGCGCCACCGAAAAAGGGATAGGCTCGATTAACTCGAACGATTTTGCTGTAGCAAGACTGGGACCTTCAACCGTGGGTTGGTCAAGCACTCTGGCGCACTGCCAGGAGGTCAGGACTATTAGACAGGAGAGAGCTGCTGAAAGCAAACGAGATTTGATTTTCGTCATAATTCAATTTGGCTTATTGGGGGTTATTGTGTGGGGGCTAACAATTGGGACTAATCCAATCAGCCCATTTCTGTCTAAATCGACCAAAACAAGCACATAGTCACCTTGGTCTTTTCGCAAGGTGATTTCATCAATTCCGAGTCGTCCTAACACCCTTAAGTCAAATATCCATTTTTTGACTGAAATACTTCCCCATTGACCCAACTTATTTGGTCATCAAATCATTATTTTGGTCACATTATGGGTGGCGCTATGAATCATCTGTTTCACTATCATTTCGGCAAAATGGTCAGTATGTTTTCGCCGTCCGCCGATACAATCTAGATCCTCGCTAAATGGTTTCCCACAAGTATTACACTTGAATTGACGACGATGAACTCTCAAGATCAACTGCCGCAAAATCTAGGTGATTGTCCAGAAACTGTGGTCAATTATAGGGTCTGCCATTCCCCCGATTCCCGCTTACAATTGACGAGATTTACCAATTGAAGTTCCACGATGCAAAAATGTTATATAGACAACATTTTATTGTTTTGGATTACGGTCGTATTATCGCCACTGTGAAAAATTGAGTTCGGAGATCCATCAAGATCATCCTATTTTGATTCGGGTTTATCTATTTTTGTTCAAGCTACTTACTTGAAAATTTCTCTCCGCCAGTTTCATTGTCATGCTTGTCAGCGTTACTTTACCGAAGTACTGTCATTTGCAGACAAAGGACGGCGCTACATCCAACGATATGAGGTGTCAATTTATCAGCAAGTACAACTTTCCAGCATTGAACAAGTTAGCCGAGTAGAAGGATTAAGCTTTCATCGCATCCAGGTTACATAAAGTATGAGAAGTTTATGGTGAAGTAATGGTGCTATTCGTAATCATTTAGATGAGATTAGCAATTATTTTAGGAATCGAACAACGAGTGGAGCAATGTCAGGTAATTAATAGTAGTTTTCTAACATTTGATCCTCGCCCAGGAACTTGACCCATCGGCATGGCGGTCAGTTTTACGAATGGGCCAGAGAGAATATCCGGTTTACCTGGGTTTGGTCAGGAAATATTAAGTGTAAATTTATCATGGATGAGGCGATCTCTGAATATTCTACTCACGGTTCACTATGAGTTTAATCCCAATGCAGGCGCTGCTGGAGTCATCTGGAATCTTGGCCAGGAGTATCAAAAGCTAGGTCACCAAGTCCAGTATTACTCACTTGACGACCTGCCCCATTGGTTGCCCGGTTTAGCCAAGACAATTATGTTTCCAGAGTTTGTCGCTCACCACATCTGGAACTTGTCGAACAAGCAAGCCGTCCACGTAGTAGATGCTTCTACGGGAGATACTTGGGTATGGGCGAAAATACTCCAGCGTTTTGCTGGGAGCCGCCCCATTTTAGTGGCGCGAGACCATGGCCTCCGACATATTGAACACCTTGAGTTTTTAGAGGATGTCAAATGCGGGAACCGATCTTTGAGTTGGAAGTATCCGCTCTATCGCGGCAGCTACAAGCTTTGGGAAGAAGCTAACTCCCTACGTACTGCCGATTTAGTCTTGCTGCTGAGTCATCGTGCGGCAGACTACGCTGTCGACAGACTAGGGGTTCAGCCAGAACAAACGCGGATGATCGCCAATGGCATACCGGAGTCTTTTTTGAATTTGCCCTTTGAACCAACGCCAGCAGCAGCCGATGATGTGATTCGGATTGCTCAAGTGAGCACCTATATTCCCCGTAAAGGAATTCGTTACGGCTCACCCGCCCTGAATAGAATCCTGGCTCGCTATCCTCAAGTACAGGTCAGCTTTTTGGGAACAGACTGCTCAGAATGCCCAAATCCAAATACCGTCTATGCCGACTTTGACCCCATCGTGCGCGATCGCATCAAGGTTATCCCGCGCTACCGCCATGAAACGCTACCGACACTTCTAAAAGGGCATCAGATTAAAATCTTGCCCAGCACCTCAGAAGGATTTGGCATTGCCCTGGTTGAAGCCATGGCCTGTGGTCTAGCTCCGGTTACGACGGCGACGCCAGGGCCGATGGCGATTGTCCGGGATGGGGATGATGCGATCGTGGTTCCCCCCCGCGATAGTGAGGCGATAGAGCAAGCAATAGAGCGACTGATCCGAGATCGCGCCTATCTTAATCAGCTGCGTCGTAATGCCTACGCCACTGCGCAGAATTATAGTTGGACACGCATCGCTCGCGACACCCTGGCCTTTTATGAAGATGCTCTCCGCCTAAAGAATCAAAATCACCATCCTCAAAGTTATACAGCATGAGGGGGAAATGTGCGATCGCTAATCTCTAGTCACTTCACAAAAGATTTTCAACGGACAAAACCTGCCTGGAACGCCATATTGGGACTCGTTCTTTTTTTAGCGTTAGGTTTCCTGATCGGCGCTGGCCGCTTCCTTGTTCTCCTTTTTCCACTTGGGTCGATAGTCGTTGGTGTATTTCTTTATCGACGCTATCCCATTTTCTATGTGGGATTTACCTGGTGGTTATGGTTTCTAGGACCGCTTGTACGCCGCCTAATTGACTATCAAAGCGGCCATCTCACCTATGGGCC
>JAKSDM010000838.1 GCA_022360135.1 Pseudanabaenales cyanobacterium
GAGTGTAACCAGGGGCAAGTTCAATATTGACCCAGTAATGGGTCGGAATTTGATCATGAGATAAGAGGTCCCCCCCCCCGAGCCGTAACTATAAACGAAAGGTTTGGCCATGCCCGGATAGGGGTTAGACGTCCCTCTGCTTTAAAGATTTGACATAGTTGAGCGGCCCGTTGAGGAGCGGCTGACCAGCGAGCCGTCAGACTAGCAACGCTGGTTCAAGGGGTAACCAACTGGCAATTTCCCCCTTTTCAAGATCGTGGATCAGTGGGTCGGCGTACTGTTCTAGATACCCGGATAATTGCAGGATCTTACACAGCGGCGCGGCTTGATCTCTGGCGGCGTCGATCACAAATCCGATCCCCGCCTGATTTGCCCGAGAGATGGCCTGGCGCGATCGCTGGGTGACGGGAATCAGTTTCTGCTTGCCAGTTGAGCCACTGGTCATATTGAAATAGATCAGTCGGTCAGGGGTCAGAATATTGGTTTCGCCGTTCGCCATCCGCTCAATGTAAGGCTGATGGCTTTAGAATACATCCTCCTGGAATTCCCGCCATGAGCAAGTGCAGCATCAACGCCTATCAGCTTAGAGCTTATGGGTGAGTTGACTTGAGTTTTTTCTGGGCTAAGAGAGCCAGAACGCCAATGGCGATAGCCACCCCAGCAGCCACATAAAATACAGCTACGCCTGCATTTTTCCAAATCGGTCCCAGTAGGATAGGGGACACAAACTGTCCGATGGAGGCAGCGCCTGTGCCAATCGCCAAGATGCCGGTGCGCTGATCTGGAGAGGAGCGTTCAGATAAGGAGATGTAGAGGTTGGGCATAACAATGCCGAATCCTATACCGAACAGAAATGCAGTCAGAAAAATCCACTGAACTTGATCCAGAAAGGGAATGGTGACTAAGGTCAACGCCATCAGCATAAAACCAAGGGTGATGGATGGGGTTACCCCTAACCACCTTGCTAACCGACTTGCTCCCAGGGCCGAGATCAGGGCGGCGCCCACTGCTCGTGACGCCAAGATCGCTCCATTCACAACCGGTCCGGCTCCAATGGCGGCTTTGAAATACAGGGGCGCATAGACGACGACGACAAAGAAAATGGCGGATGCTAGACCCAAAGCCAGAAAAAAGGTCAAGATGTCGGGCTGCCGCAACCGCTTACTCAACTGTTGAGTCTGACTCAAGTCAATCATTACAGTCCGTTGGGGGTGTTCTTCGCGCAGGATTAGAATGGCGGCCAGGGCGACGGGGAGCCCTAGCCCATATAAGCAAAAGGCGAATCGCCAATGAAAAGACCCTACCCAACCGCCTAAGAGTGGAAAAATAATGCTAGCGGTGGCCAGGGCGCTGGTGGCGTAGCCCATGATCCGCGATCGCGCTTCCCCCTCGTACATGCTGCTTACCAAACCGATACTGGCGGCGGCGATGCCGCCGCTGGCCGCTCCCACTAACGCTCGGGTCGCTAGCAAAGGGACAAAGCCCTGCATCAAGGCGCCGGAAGCGCCAAAGACGGCATAGAGAATCAGGGATGGCGTCAGCACCTTTAGCTTCCCCGCTCGATCCGCCAAGATCCCCAATAGGGGGCTGAACAGAGCAATGGTCAGGGTATGCATACTAACCAATAATCCCGCCCAGCGGGGATCAATCTGGAACTGTTCTACAACCTCTGGGAAAACTGGAGAAACAACATTGCCAGTAACGGCGTTGAGGCTGCCAGCCGCCAGTAATATCAGGAGTATCAACAGCTGTCTTGGAGAGGAAACAATAGTCGTTTGTTTCGGAAAACTTTGGTCAACGGGTATCATATAGAATCCAGAACAAGACATCTGCCAAACGCCAATCCAACTTATATCAATTTGACCCTGCTGGCTACTATTGGATTGCCGAAATTGCTACTGAATAAGGCGTTCAATCTAGATTGAACGCCTTAAGGGGCTATGCAGAATCTGCCTGTAGTAACTTCTCCATCTCTGGTGTAGACGTTGCTGAATGTTGGTATACTTTTACCTCCCTAGCTCCCAAATTCTGGAGGAGATGCCGACGCTTCAGCTGGAGAGATGCATACTTTGATTCAGCAACGCCCTATTGTTTGCTAAGTCTTAAACCAATCTTTTAAACATCTGGGGGTTTGAGTGTTACAATTGGTTCACAACTTTCAATCAACGTTAACTTCTTCAGAGGTGTGGCCTAAATACCGTCCTAAATATTTAAGCTGGCCATTGGCGTTAATTTCCATTGGCACAAGCTCCATTCTGCCGTTGATATGCACCTTAAAATAGATGGTTTTGGAGAGCGCCAACGATTCACAATTGACATTCATGGGAATATCCTCGTTATTTACGGTTTTTCAGCTCTTTGCACACCAGTTCATTCCTCTGCTCAGCTCCATTTAGCTAATGGAAAGTGAGGAATTATCTCGGCTTTTTTCTTAAAGTTGCTAATTTCCGCCAGATGATGGTGGTTTTAATCAGCTTTCAGACAGCTTAGGGGTGATAAGGGGGCAAACTCAGGACAAAAATGTGAGAAATTTCTCATAAATCACACTTGTGGAATCTTTAGGATTGCAGTATGGACTTTGCAGCCGCATTACCGACCTTTATGATTACCCTACGAGAAGGGGTAGAAGCTGCTCTGGTAGTGGGTA
>JAKSDM010000433.1 GCA_022360135.1 Pseudanabaenales cyanobacterium
ACACGACCCACTCGACTACAGCAGAAAGCCTTGGATTTGCTTGGAGTGACCTTGTAATGTAGCCAGTAAATAGGCTCCCTAGTTTCGTCCTATTCCTCTGCCCGCACAGGTTCCCAGTTTTTGTCAAGGGGGAACTTCAGGCTAGAGAGGTATCGTTGAGCGCCCTTTTCGAACTCTCAACGATCAGCTTTTTTCAACTTTGCCAGGATATACAGGCTCCAATGTGCAGGAACGATCTGAAGAGGCTGAAAAGGAAGCCAGTTTAAAGCTGCGGGAGCTGGAGCAGTTGATTGTTCGTTTCATTTGCGATCGCTACAACCAGAGTATTGATGCTCGCATGGGCGATCAAACTTTACGCGTTACTGTCAGTGCTAACGTACAGCCCATATTGCCGCTTAGCTGCCTCTCGGTGTTCTTGAACCAGCCAATCGGGGGTAAGCAGTTGCGCATTTCCCATAAAACGGTAAACCCAATAGCTAAATTCGCTAATAGAGCGGCGAGGCAATTGGATCAGATAGTCTACGTAAGCGGCTTTTCGAGTCTCGGGATCTTTAGGGCCAATTTCAATTTTTTGATTCGGGTGCCGGAGGGAGCCTTCGGCGATGAAATTCATCACTTTTGGATAAAACCGGACTCTGATATCGATCAGATCGAGTTGACCCAGCAGTTCCTGGCGTTGTTCATCAGGTCTACCCAAAAATAGCCCCCAACCATTTGCTAGCAATTCATGGGCAAATTTTAGATTACGTTTTTGGGTGCTCAAGCTACGACTTTTTGCTTGCAGAACAGTACAGGTGTCATCCAGGCGATCAATCCTGGAAATGGCGAGGTGGTTATCGTCACAGTTTTGATGGATTAGATACCAGGCAATGTCGTAATGAAGGATTTGCAATGGCCAGACTTGAAACGTCCGATAGAGTCTACCCGAAAACGGATCAGCTTTGCGGCTGAGTTCAACGCCTTGCCCATTGAGAATTGTGGTTTCAAGAGTTTCTAAGCAGTCAAATAGGTTGCGCTGCCCAGACATTTTTGCCGCTCTTTCGACCGGATCGGTTTCAACGATTGAGCGATTGAGCTGAGCCCGCACCGGATAAAAAAGCTGATCTTTTGAGTCAGTGGCCTTGAGCCGCTTCGCCAACTTGCTATAGACCGCTTGGACAAGCGGATCTCGCTGATATTTGGCTTGAGAATTGAGGGCGTTCAGGGCGACGGTTAGCTCGGTTTCACTCATCACACCTGTGCCTAGATAATAGCCCCAGCGGTACATCTGGTTATTCAAAATACCGGCAGACCGTAAGAAGGCTAAATCTTTATGAATGGTGTGGGTAGAACAAGTCAGTTCGATTCCCTGCTGTTCGGCTACAGTCAGCAAATATTTGCGGAGTTCCGCTAGCGCATTGTGATGCCGATCGGTATCTTCGACTTTTTCCAAATAGCCAACCCCCGGATATTTCAGAATGGTAAAAATCAGCAGCATTAGCCTGCTAAAGCCATTCTCATTAAAATACTTGGACGTTGATGCTGGAGGCCGCTGGTTAGGCATGGACATCACCCTAAAGTTTCTAAAGAAGGTATTTGATCATTTTCTAAGCAAAGGACCAGAGCCTATATTGCTTAGGATTGACAGGCTAATTAAGTTGCTTTTATAGGATGCCAGGATTTTATGGCGATATCGGCGAATAGCTCGTTAAGGTTTAGAGATAACGACGGCGGTAGTCGTCTGGGCATTCTTGAAGAAATGCCATCAGGCTTGGCGGCGGGACGGGAGCACGGATATGACCAGCTACAGCGAAGCGGATGCAAGAATCGTCATTGATGAATTGCTGCGAAATGCAGGCTGGGATCCTGTGGATAAATTTCAGATTCGCACGGAAGTTTTTATTCAGGATTTGCAGCCAACCGCCACTGCCGCAGAATCATCAGGAACCTATGCTGGAGCCAACGCTTCAGGCAGTCGAGGCCGGGCTGATTATGTCTTGCTGGATCAGCGAGGCCGTCCGCTAGCAGTGATTGAATCCAAGCGTAAAGCGTTTGAACCCTACCAGGCAAAGCAGCAAGCCCTGCCCTACGCCCAGGCGATTAATGCTCCCTTCATCTTTCTGACTAACGGGGAGTTAATTTACTTCTGGGATTACCAGAACGATGATGCGCGGGTGGTGGATTCCTTTTTTTCCCAGCGGGATTTAGAACGTCTGGTGGAAATGCGGGCGACTCGTCAACCTCTGGCGACAATTGAAATCCCGGATTATTATCTTCGCCAGGGGGAAACCCACCAGGTCCGACCGTATCAGCAGGATGCGATGCGGGCAATGGATCAGGCGGTGGAGCTAGGTAAGCGACGGTTTTTAATTGAGCTGCCGACCGGGACGGGTAAAACCGATCTCATTTGTTTGCAGCTTAAGCGCCTGATTCAGGCTGGTTATGCTGAAAAAATTCTATTTCTGGTCGATCGCGAGCAACTGGCTAAACAAGCTATTGAAGCTTTGCAAGACCTCTTGGGTGAGTATGGTAGTTACTGGTTGAAGCCAGGGGTCGTTCGTCAGGAAAAGCAGATCACCGTATGTCTGCTGCAAACCATGATCAGTCGCTACCCAGAGTTCACCAGCGGCTATTTCGATGGGGTAGTGGCGGATGAATGCCATCGCTCCATCTATGGTAGATGGCAAAAAGCGCTGACTCACTTTGACGCCTTCCATGTAGGTTTGACGGCGACTCCAGCCGCCTATATTGAGCGCAATACCTTTGACTTTTACAAGTGCCTGAATGACCAGCCTGACTTTACTTATCCTATCCAAGACGCCTTTGATAAAGGCTATCTGGCGCCCTATCAATTTGCCGCGGGGATTACTGAAATTATTGCAGAAGGGGCTGAAGTAGACGAGGTGGAGTATGACCCCTCTGGATTTGAGCGAAAGTGGACGAACGAAGACACCAACCGCAAAATGATGGTGGAGTTCGACCGACTGGCTCATGAGGACTATTTGGAGGCAGCCCCAGGTCAGCGGATTGCCCCAGGAAAAGCCATTGTCTTTGCCATTACCAAGCACCACGCCAGTCGTCTAGCCCGATATCTAAATGAACTACACCCTGAGCATAAGGGTCAGTATGCAGCGGTGATTACGAGCGATGTCAATGATCCTGATGAGTTGATCCGTCAGTTCAAGTATGAGGACTATCCGCAGGTGGCGGTAAGTGTAGATATGCTCAATACCGGCTTTAATTGTCGTGAAGTGCTGCACCTGGTTTTGTGCCGACCGATCCGCAGCCCGATTCTTTACCAGCAGATTCGCGGGCGGGGAACCCGAACAGCCCCAAAAATTGGCAAGCAGCGGTTTGTGATTTATGACTTCTTCCACAATCACCAATATTTTAATGACAGTGACACCGATGTTTTTTCTGGACCCGATAGTGGGCGAGGCGCCAGTGTCGGCGGGCAATCTAGAGTTCTGCGCCCTAGACCGGAACTGTTTGAACTGGGGTTGAGCGATCGCTGGCAGGAAGCGCTTCGCTATATCGAAATCGGGCCGGAAGGGGAGCGGGTCGATAGGCGCGATTATGTGCAGCAGTGGGAAGACATCATCCAGGAACAGGTTGATATCGATCCAATTTTGCAGAAAATTCGCAATAACGAACTGCTAACGGAGGAAGAAGAAGTCGAACTGACCCACCAGTTGAATAGTCATCAGCTTTATTTCAATCAAGAAAATCTCCGTAAGGCTTACCGCGATCGCGATCTGAGCAAAAGCCTGGTGGACTTTATCAAGGTCGCTTTGGGAACCGCTACGGTGAAAACCCGGGATCAGCTTTTAGCAGAAAATTTTCGGGCGTGGCTGGTTTCGAGGGCCTTTACGCCCGCTCAAGCTAGCTATTTAGCAACGCTGAAAAACCGGGCGATCGCAAA
>JAKSDM010000409.1 GCA_022360135.1 Pseudanabaenales cyanobacterium
AATGTGTCTATCAGGGTGGCCTCGATCTGAGCCAGATCAGTTAACCGTTCTATGCTGTCAAGGGGCAATTGCAGATTTTCAGCCACCTGACGGCGAAAATCAGGGTCCAGTTGAGTAATTAAGACCTCTAACCGGGTTTGCCAAGGAATCATAAGGGTATGGAGATTGAAACGCTCCATCCACCGATCGACACGACGAAGTTGATGCCAGAGGCGATCGCTCATCTCTAATCTACTGTGCAGACATTTAAGGGCCCCTAACTTATCCAGCAGCCCCAGCGCAAACTGCCAGTAGGGAGCCTCAAGCACATACTTCAGTTCGCGCTTGAGTCTGGTTTGTAAACCGGGGGCCTTAGCCGCCTGTTTTTGGAGTTCGGGATAGACGCCGCTATCGATCGCATGGCGAATGAAGGTCTCAGTTTGGCAATCTATCTGAAATCCTAATCGAACTGCAAATCTCACGGCTCGATAGATGCGGGTAGGATCCTCAATAAAGCTGTTGGGGTGCAGAACCCGTACCTGTTTAGCTTGCAGGTCCACAAGCCCGCCAAAAAAATCCAGCAGTTTGCCCGATTCAGGCTCGCTCAGGCGAATAGCCATCGCATTGATGGTAAAGTCTCGGCGGTAGAGATCTTGGCGAATTGAACTGGCTTCTACTTCTGGATTGGCGGCTGGGTAAGGATAGAATTCTGTCCGAGCCGTGGCGATATCAATCATCAAGGAATTCAGCTCAGAATCTTTACGCCACACCAGGGCGGCCGTCTGGAATTGGCCATAGATTTGTAACTCTACCTGGGGATACTGTTGTTTTACCCTTCGAGCTAAGTCTTCCCCCGCCCCCATCTGGGCGGACTGATAGAATCCATCCACCACCAGATCGATGTCCTGCAATGTCAGGGTTTGGTTGGGATCAGTCATTAACAAATCTCGCACCGCGCCGCCGATCAGATATAGATGCCATCCTCGTTGTGCGGCTGCCGTCGCCATCCCTTGTAAGATTCGCCAGAGTCGAGGATTTAAGCAGGTCTGCAGTCGGGTGAGGAGGAACTGGGCAGAGGGCGGAGTGAGGAGAACAGACCTGCCCGGAACCTCTATTTCACGATAAGTTGCTCTATCTTGATGGAGTTGTCTGAGCAAATCGGTGCGGGTGACAATCCCGACCAGTTGAGTTCGATCAAGCACAGGTAGACGACCGATGTCATAGGTTACCATCAGCGCCTCAATCTCTGGCAAGAGGGTGTCGGGGGTAATGGTCTTTAAGTTAGTTGTCATATAGCCCTTGACCGGGGCGTGGCTGAAACCATGATGCAGGGCCAGGTCAATGTCTCGACGAGAGATAATGCCTACTAGCGCCCCATCATCATTCACCACCGACAGGCCAGAGTGACCATACCGCAGCAGAATTCGCTGAGCCTCCGCAATGGTGGTTCTGGGGGGAATCGTCCGGACAGGAGAGGACATCACCTCTCTGGCGGTTGGCGGTTTGGGAATTTGCGCCCTGAGCTGTTTGAGTAAATTAACCATGATGGCGGATGGGTCGACATCTCGTAGCATGGCTGAGGCGGCGGTAGGATGCCCACCGCCGCCCAAAGGCTTGAATAGGGTGTTAAGATTGACGCCATTGACGCCTGAGCCGCTAACGCTGCGATCGCGGGAGCGGCCAATCAGAATCAGCTTTTCGCCATCGCCTTTGAGCGGATATCGCGCCCCCAATAACAGTGTGTCACTATCGGTCAGAGACATGAGATGGGTCGCCAAACTGGAGAGGCCCGGAACATAACTGTCTAGAGACAGCACTACCCAGGATAAGTGATGTCCCCGAATATCTTCGGTTTCCAGGGTTTCCAGAGTTTGGGCGAGCAACTCCTGCAGAGTTTGGGAAAGTCCCGGTTGGATCGCGTCGGCGATCGCTCGCAGGCTAGCCCCCTGTCCCATCAACCAGGCTAAGGCGGCGGCGTCTCTTGAGGTGGACCGTTCAAAGGTGAGGGAGCCGGTGTCCACATGGATACCTAACGCCATAGCAGTGGCCTCGGCTGCTGTCAGAGAAATCTGCTTTGCCTGAAGTTGTTCGGCGACCAGGGTGGTGGTGGCGCCCAACGGTTCAAGATATCGCTCAGCCGCCGAGATATCCGTTTCTGCTTTCAGATGGTGATCATAGATCGTTACCGGCAGTCGGTTTTTTTGAGCATAGTCTAACCATTCCGCTGCGGGTCCTAAGCGATCGCGCTGCTGGGTATCCACCACCGTCAGAGAGCGAATCCGGTTGGGACTGACGGCCCGACGTTCAATCAAGGCATACTCATCCCGATGGAGCGCCAAGAAATTTTGCACAGCGGCATGACATCCCCCCGTCAAAACAATCCGGGCGCCGGGTTTCAGCCGCGTTATTCCAACTGCGGCTCCCAGTGTATCAAAGTCAGCAGTCGTATGGCATAGAACCAGATCCATGGTCAGGAATGGGAGTCAGAAGTCGGTTAGATTAAGCATAGCGATAAGTCCTGATAAAAAATGACTTTCGTAAGGGGTCTGATTTCTGATAGCTTACTAGGCAGGACTATTTGATGGTTTCGCCGTAGCGGCGAAATGTTGCTCCGCTACTACTTTATTGGGAAGAGATAAACATGTTATCAACTCTGTTACAAATTCTGTTTCAATTCTTGGTTTTAGGACTTATTGTTTTGTCGTTTGCTCTGGTGATTGGGGTTCCAGTCGTTTGCGCTTCTCCCCAAGCTTGGGATCAATCAAAGAATTATGTCTGGTTAATTTCAATTGCTTGGGCGTTATTAGTACTCCTGGTGGGCGGCTTTAGTTTTCTGGTTGTCTAGTGTTTACATAAGGAACTATGGCCGTTTTTGAGGGCGACTTTACTCCTAAAGAATCGCTAAAATTTGCGGTTGTCATTAGTCGATTCAATGATTTAGTCACGGGTAAGTTGCTAGAAGGCTGTCAAGACTGCTTAAAGCGCCACGGAATTGATGTTGACCCTAATGGCTCACAAGTAGATTATGCTTGGACGCCCGGTAGTTTTGAAGTTCCTTTGGTGGCTCGTCAGTTAGCGTTGACTGGCCGCTATGACGCCATTATTTGTCTGGGGGCGGTGATTCGAGGACAAACGCCCCATTTTGATTATGTGGCGGCAGAAGTTTCTAAAGGGATTGCAGCGGCTAGTTTTCAGACTGGAGTTCCGGTTATTTTCGGCATCTTAACCACCGATTCGATGCAGCAGGCGCTTGAACGGGCTGGCGTCAAGAGTAATCTGGGTTGGAACTACGCTATGAACGCCCTTGAAATGGCTAGCTTGATGCGTCAGATCAGGGGAGTGAGTCAAGTGTCTTACCCAAAGGGGTTGCCGGGTGTGGAACCGACTCAACCATTGTCAACTTCTTTGGAAAGTGCGATCGCGCCCAAGGCATCCACAGACCCTTAAGCGTTTTCCTCTTAGCCCTTCCATACCCCGTAGCAATAGTAAATTCTAGCCATTTTCTATAGAGCGCCGATGGGGCGTCGGCTGGTTTGAAATGACGTGAGTCTTGACAAGATTGCTTCAATTTGCGAGGCTGGTAAAAGTCAAAAAGTTGGTTTGCGGGTATAGCTCAGTGGTAGAGCGTCACCTTGCCAAGGTGAATGTCGCGCGTTCGAATCGCGTTACCCGCTTAGTTAGTTCTACATAGATCTAAATATATAGATATAGAAGATCTAAGAATAGAGCAAAGATAAAACTCCTCCTAGTAACCTTGTTTTCTATGAGGAGTTTTAGCTAACCTGAACTAAGCTAGATTCAAACTTGGTTTAAGCAGAAGTTCTCTTACATTCTCCCTACGGCTACCTGTGCGTTCTCAAAAGAGCCAAAAGATTGATTTTAATGCCGATTACCCCTGCCCATGTCGTCGTCGTGGCCGCATTGTGCCCATTACGCTAACTGAGGCATTTGGCTGTGACCGATGTCAGCAGATTTTTGTGGTTCGAGAAGGGGGATACGTAATTGAACAACTCTCAACCCATTATCCCTATAAGCGGGCTTGGCGCTGGACAGGGCAACAATGGAATGTCGACCGAACGACTTTGAGCAGAGGTTATCTACCCATTCTGCTGGTTGTCTTTTTCGGCACAATCGTGTTTATTCTATTGTTCGCTACGCTTCAACCCCCTCCAGGCACAGATATGATTGTCCGCATCTTGGCTGCTCTGATGATTTCTTTGCTGATGGTATTTATGTTTTGGTTAGCCTGTAGGCGCTAGCTCAATGTCAACCGTTTTTCCCGCTTCTGACTTAACTCATACGGTTTGCCAGGTTCGCCAGGCGGCTTCAAAATTGGCTCAGGCTGACCCAGAATCCCAGAGTCAGGCTTTGGAAGTCATGGCTCAAGCTATGCTTCACTATCAAGACGATATCTTGGAAGCGAATACTTTGGATTTAGAGGCCAGTCGGGAGATGGCGGTTCCAGATTTAGTTCTGGATTGGTTGAAGTTAACCCCAGAGCGACTCCAAGCAGTCGCCAAGATCTTGCAGCGTTTAGCTGCTTTGGGTGATCTTTCTCCTCAAACCTTGGGATTGCCTTTCATCAAACATTCTGCCCCAACTTACTGGCAGGCGACGCCTCTGGGAGTAGTGGCGCTGATCTACGAAGCGTTTCCAGAACTCGGCGCGATCGCAGCTGGGCTTTGTATCCGCACCGGGAATGGCTTGGTGCTTAAGGGGAGTGGCGAAGCCAGCCAATCTAACCAGGTAATTAGCCAGGTTTTGCGAGGGGCGATCGCTGAGGCTGGTTTACCGCCGGATAGCCTATTATTTTTACCCCCTGATCAAGGAGATGTGATTCGAAATTTAGTGGTGCAAACCCGGAACATTAATCTGGTGATTCCCTATGGCCGTCCCAGTTTAGTTCAACAGGTGGTCCGTCAGTCGACAATTCCTGTTCTTCCGTCAGTAATGGGGAACTGCTATCTCTATTGGACTCTCTCAGGCAATTTGGAAACTGTTTATGGGATGATTGGGGACAGCCGTCAAGAAGAGCCCGACCCGGTCAATAGTATTGAGAAGGTGCTCGTTCATGAAGGGTGCTCCGACTCAAACCTAACTCGACTTTGGCGTCTTTTGCAGGAACAGGGCTATGAAATCCGAGGAGATGACGCCCTAGTGGCTGAATTTCCAGAGTTAGGGTTGGCGCATCCCTCAGAATGGCGCCAGCCCTATTTGGATAAAACCATTGCTTTTAAACGGGTCAATAGCCTCGGTCAAGCCGCTTCGCTAATTAATCAAAATAGTAGTGGCCATGCTGATTGTTTAGCCACTGAATTGTATGCAGAGAGCCGTCAGTTCGCCCTTGAAGTCCAAAGCGCTTCTCTCTATATCAATACCTCTCCCCGCTTCTCGCGTAACCCCAAACAAGGAACCGCCATTTCGTTGGGCATGTCAAGCCAAAAAGGTCGCTGTGGCGGTTTGATTGGGTTGGAAGCCCTGACTCGAATTCAGCGGATTGTGCAGGGGTAAGGGTTTAATAGGTGTAGCAATAGTCATGCAAAAATCTCATGTGTGAACTTTAGTGGATCCGAAATCCACTCAACAATAATGTCTGTAGCAATCATGTCCGCAGAAATAAGACCGCGAACCGACAACCAATGGAGAGCTTGAACGCGCTAAACGAGTCAGAACAAACACTATTTCAGATTTTTTATGGTATTGACGCCCAGGTCAAGAAAAACCTGGGTCGAGTTTTGGCTGCCTTTCGTAAATACCGGGTGGGAACCCATCATTTCGCTACAGTATCGGGCTATGGCCACGATGATCTCGGACGCCAAACGTTAGACCAGGTTTTTGCCGCTGTGATGCAGGCGGAAGCTGCGGCAGTCAGGGTTCAATTTGTTTCGGGCACCCATGCGATCGCCTGTGCTTTATATGGTGTTCTGCGTCCTGGCGACGAGATGGTCACGGTTACTGGCGCGCCTTACGACACCCTTGAAGAAGTGATTGGTCTGCGGGGGCAAGGACAGGGATCGCTGATGGATTTTGGCGTCACCTATAGACAGTTAGCCCTAACCGAGACAGGAACAATCGATTGGGAAAAGCTACCAGCAGCCGTCAGTGAGCACACTCGCCTAATCTTTATCCAGCGGTCCTGCGGCTACAGTTGGCGGCCAAGTCTATCTATCCTGGATATCGAAAAGATTGTTTACACCGTCAAGCAGCAAAATCCCCACACCCTCTGCTTCGTTGACAATTGCTATGGCGAATTTGTCGAAGATCGAGAACCGACTGCTGTGGGGGCTGATCTGATGGCGGGATCGCTGATTAAAAATCCGGGCGGCGCGATTGTCACAACAGGGGGGTATGTAGCCGGTCGAGCTGAATTAGTGGAAGCCGCCGCCTGTCGCTTGACGGCTCCGGGTATTGGCAGCGCTGGCGGAGCCAGTTTGAATCAAAATCGGCTGATGTTCCAGGGGTTATTTCTAGCCCCCCAAATGGTGGGGGAAGCCCTGAAAGGAAATTATCTGATCGCCTCAGCCTTTGATCGGTTAGGCTATCCAGTCAACCCTGCCCCAGACGCCCCGGGCCGAGATGTGATTCAAGCCATTCAACTGGGTTCCGCCAAGAAACTCATTGCCTTTTGCCGAGCCATTCAACAGAACTCCCCGATAGAGTCTTATGTCAACCCAGTTCCAGCTGCCATGCCTGGCTATGAAAGTGAACTGGTGATGGCAGGGGGCACATTCATTGATGGCGGCACCTCTGAGCTTTCAGCAGACGGACCTCTCCGAGAACCTTATATTGTCTTCTGCCAGGGTGGAACCCACTGGGCCCATGTGGCGATCGCACTCGAAGCCGCCGTTGAAGCAATCGGACCGGCTGATTGATAGAATGGTGAAGTTGCCTAACGCCGTCTGATTTGCTCTGATGATTACAGTTGCTCTGCCTAAGGGTGCGCTTCTGGAAGATAGTATTCAACTGTTCAAGGCCAATGGCCTTGATTTTAGTGATTTTCTGGATAAGTCAAATCGACAGCTTCAGATTTTCGATCCGACCCGTCGGGCAAAAGCCTTATTGGTTAGAGCGCAGGACGTTCCTGTGTATGTCGAGTATGGACAAGCTCAGCTGGGTATCGTCGGCTATGACGTACTCCAAGAGAAACGCCCTGAAGTCGCTCATCTAGCCGATCTAGGTTTTGGCAGTTGTCGCATGTCAGTCGCCGTCAAGGGGTCAAGCCCTTATCGCTCTGCCCTTGATCTGCCTCCCCATAGCCGAGTCGCCTCAAAATTTGTAAACTGTGCCCGGGATTACTTCCAAAGTATTGACTTGCCGGTGGAAATAGTACCCTTATACGGCTCCGTCGAACTTGGCCCGATTACTGGTATGTCTGAAGCGATTGTTGACCTGGTGTCAACTGGACGAACCCTGAAGGAAAATAATCTGATTGAACTGGAAGTCCTTTATCACAGCACTGCCCGTCTGATTACCCATCCTTTGAGTTATCGCCTCAACCCCGAAGGGTTAAGCGACATTATTGACAAGCTTAGACAGCAGGCAATGGTTTTATGACCTCTGCATCTGACTTGTCCTTAGCCCCAAAAGAACCTCGCAAGCGTGCTGATGACTGGCGATTACTATTACGCCTAATTCCCTATATCCATCAAAATAGGCGGCTGCTAATTCTGCCCATGTTGCTGCTGGCCCCCCTGTCGATCGCCAATGCGCTACAACCAATTCTGATTGGGCAGGCCATTTCCTTGATTCGTCAAGAGCCTACGATTTGGTTCCTAGAGGGTAAGTCACTCCAAGCGGGATTACATTTACTAGTCATGTTACTGCTGCTGACAGTAGCCATACGGCTGGTGCTAGACGGCTGGCAAAGCTATCTGGTGCAACGGGTGGGTCAACAGATAACAGCCAGTATTCGCAGCGACCTATTTGAACATGTCACCTCCCTAGCGGTCCGGTTCTTTGATCGCACCCCGGTGGGGCGTCTGATCACCCGTCTAACTAGTGATGTGGAAGCCTTGGGCGATGTGTTCTCTACGGGGGCGGTCGGCATCATCAGCGATCTGTTTTCCATCTTGGTGGTGGCGATCGCCATGTTTACGCTGCAGTGGCGCCTAGCGTTGATGCTGGTATTAATGCTGTTACCCATCACCGGGTTAATCATCTATTTCCAGCAGCAATACCGCAAAGCCAACTACCGCGCCCGTGAAGAACTCTCTCATCTGAATTCCACCCTGCAAGAAAACATCAGCGGCATTGCTGTGGTACAGCTCTTTCGCCGAGAAAGTTTTAACGCCGAATTGTTCCGAACCACAAATCGACGCTACATCAAAGCTGTCGATGAAACCATCTTTCACGATTCTGCAGTTTCCGCCACCCTGGAATGGATCGCCCTAGTGGCGATCGCCGGTGTGCTTTGGCTAGGCGGCGTACTCGTTCTACAGGACACGCTCACCTTCGGGACACTCGCCTCCTTCATCCTATTCGCCCAGCGGCTATTCGACCCCCTGCGCCAATTCGCCGACAAATTCACCTCCATCCAAGCGGGCTTTACCGCCATTGAACGCATCAATGATCTGCTCAGCGAACCGATTGAGATTCGAGATCCTGAGGGAGAGGCGGAATTCAAAATTCAAAATTCAAAATTCAAAGTTCAAAATTCAAAATTCAGAATTCAAGTGGGCCGTGGGAATCAGCCCTCAGCCTTCAGTCCAGCCAAACGCCAAACGCCAAACGCCAAACGCCAAACGCCAAACTCCTCGGTCTTCAGCCCTATCTCTGACCGTACAGGCGAAATCCGCTTTAACCATGTCTGGTTAGCTTACAAAGCTGATGAATATGTATTACAGGATCTTAATTTCACCATTCGTCCGGGGGAAAAAGTGGCTTTGGTGGGGCCGACTGGAGCGGGCAAAAGTTCGATTATTCGCTTGCTCAGTCGTCTCTATGAAGTCAGTCAGGGGGAAGTGCTCTTAGATGGGGTCGATATTCGCAACTTACCCCAAGCGGACCTGCGGCGTCGGATGGCGATCATTCTTCAGGATGGGTTCCTGTTCGCTGGGGATGTCAAAAGCAATATTAGTTTGGGTGAAGACTATTCCTTGGAGGCCATTCAAGCCGCTGCCGAACAAACCAATATTGCTGGCTTTATCGAACAATTGCCAGCAGGATACGATACGGTTCTCCGGGAGCGAGGCGCTAACCTCTCGGG
>JAKSDM010001473.1 GCA_022360135.1 Pseudanabaenales cyanobacterium
ACAAATCCCATTTTGTCAAAGATGGAGAAAAATAAGTAGACTTAAAAAAATATGAAATTATAAAATTCGGTTCCACTGGTCTTTCGTTCAAATGGAAAAAGCTTTACCCTATTTTTCTAAATTCACTGGCTAGGATTCCTTCGTTTTTATACCTGATTGGCAACCATGGTTTCACCAACCTGCTTGGGTAAAGTTAGAGTCAAAGATTCAACCCTCTAGTCATAAAACATTTATGCACCGCTAGATCAGACCCCGGTTTTCTTTAGGGTGCTGAATTACGGCATTCCTGCACCTGTTGGCTGTCATTTTATTTCAGGGGACGCTTATGGTTTTGTATCAGCAGCGCCAACCTTCTACTCGCCTGGTTGTAAGAGATGGCGAGACTTCAGATATCGTGCGGTTTGGCGATCCTCACTCCCAATGGCGTGACTTGTACCATCTGCTGCTCACCATTCCCTGGCCTGGATTTACTGGGCTGCTTGGTCTCTTGTATCTGGCCGTCAATGCCTTGTTTGCGCTGGCCTACATCCTGGGGGGCGACTGCATCGCCAGTCCGACTCCTGGTTCTTTTTCGGACGCCTTCTTCTTTAGCATTCAAACCATGGCCTCCATTGGCTATGGGGCCATGCATCCGACGACGGTCTACGCCAATTGTTTGGTTGTGATGGAATCGTTCATGGGATTGCTTTTCATCGCCATGGCGACGGGGATGATTTTTAGTCGATTTTCTCTACCCACAGCCCATATTTTGTTCAGTCATGTGGCTGTGATTGCTCACTATAACAATACGCCTACCTTGATGTTTCGCACTGCTAATCAGCGACGGAATCGAATCCTGGAGGCGCAATTGTGGGTAACTTTGGTGCGGGATGAAATCACGGCTGAAGGAGAATATTTACGCCGATTCCATGATCTCCAACTGATCCGCTCCCATACCCCGTTATTTGCCCTTACCTGGACGGCCATGCATCCGATTGACCCCAGCAGTCCCCTTTATGGCGAAACACCAGAATCCCTAGCCGAATCCAGAGCTGAAATTGTAGTAACCATTACTGGAATTGATGAGACCATGTCCCAGACAATCCATGCTCGTCATTCCTTCATCACCGAGGAGATCCTGTGGAATCAAAAATTCGTGGATATCTTGGGTTGGACCCGAGATGGACGTCGGGCAATTGACTTCAACAGTTTCCACCGAGTTGAACCGATTCATTACAGGAGACAGGAGACATAGTCTAATTGTCATTAGTTATGGGTCACTTGTCATTTGTCGCTAGACTAATGATTGAATCCCCTCCCCTTAGACCCCTTCAGTGGACTTAGGATATTTTTCCATCAAAGCTCTGACCTCCTCAGCATGATAGGAGCTGCGGGTTAGGGGGGAGGATACGACCTGCAGGAAGCCCATGTGTTCACCTATTCGTCGCCAAGCTGCAAATTGTTCAGGGGGGATGAAGGTCTTCACTGCTAAGTGCTTTGGAGACGGTTGGAGATATTGGCCAATGGTCAAAATATCGCAGTCTACCCGTCTTAGGTCGGCCATCACCTGTTGGACTTCGGTGTCAGTTTCTCCCAGACCCACCATGACGCCTGATTTGGTATAAACTCCAGGCGTGAGGTCACGGCTGCGTTGCAGTAACTCCAAAGTTCGGGCGTAATTCCCTTGGGGACGCACTCGACGATATAGACGAGGGACAGTCTCGGTATTGTGATTGAGGACTTCAGGTTGGGCCTTAAGAATTGTTGCTAGCGCCTCCCAGTTCCCACACAAGTCAGGGATCAGCACCTCTATCGTCGTCCCCGGAGAATGATCCCGAATTGCTTCGATGCACAGGACGAATTGGCAAGCGCCGCCATCTGGCAAATCATCCCGATTTACTGAAGTGATCACCACATGGTTCAACTTCATTCGCTGAACGGCTTGAGCCAATCGGATCGGTTCAGTCGGATCGAGCGATGTTGGCTGTTTTTCGAAGTCAATATCGCAGTAAGGGCAAGCGCGAGTACAGGCGGGACCCATGATCAAGAAGGTTGCGGTTCCAGCCTTAAAACACTCGCCAATGTTGGGACAAGAGGCTTCCTCACAAACGGTGTTAAGCGCTAAGTCCTGAAGGATGGCTTTGACATTGCCGACCCGTTCCCAATGGGGCGCTTTCACCCGTAACCAATCTGGTTTAACAGCCACGCTTACTCACAAACCTCAAATTACTCAAATCTAATCCTAACAAGTCTTTTAGAGACAGGGTGTAGGGTGTAGGGTGGAATGACACTGAAATAAGCGTTTATAAATCGCTAAAAGCCCTGATATTCCGTAGGGTGGGCATTGCCCACATGGCTTATTTCAGCGCCATGCGGTGTAGGGTGTAGGGGTTTGGGATATAGGGTATTTATTGACGCTCAAGAGCCCGAATCGGAGCTAGCAGGAGTCTACCAACTGATCTATAATTCTATCCCTGCACCCTATACTCCACCCTCTGTCTCAGCCGGAAGATCCCCATGAAAAGTTAGCTAGGTGAAAGAGTATGCTTTGGAAAAAAGGATACAACAGCCTACTGTCATGTTGACCCACCAGCCCATCACCCGATGTTTTATGGTGCTCTGCTTTGGGGCGGCAGCGCTATTGGCGGCGGGTGAATGGCGGCCCCAATCGTTCGAGACGCTTGAATTGCTAGGGAG
>JAKSDM010000543.1 GCA_022360135.1 Pseudanabaenales cyanobacterium
ACCGGGCGGGGTGGGGCTCCGCTTTGATTAGATTGCGCCGCTGATTGTTCTCCCATTAGCAGATTATCCAAAACTTCTCCCATTGGCCGTTGGGGTAATTCTGCTAACAGCTCGTAGTTATCCAGCTCCGTTTTCCGCCAAATTTGCCAGGGGTCAGGATAGCAGCGCAAGATTGCCGCCCCCTCTAAGGGTCTGAGATAATAGCAAGATTCCAGGGTTTTTAAGAACCGCTCCCTGACTTGTCGGGCAGCATAGCCGATGCCGACGATCGCAATATCTTCTAGCTTTGGGGTAAACAGCACCACGGGGCGATCGCCGGCCTGATTGCACATTTTCTCAACCTCTCTCACCTCCACGGCAGAAGGCTCTACAAATAAATACGCCTGATCCGTCGGCTCCATTTGCCCTTTCAGTTCCGCCATCCCTCGAACCGTAAACTCAAGATCGCCCCAATCCCGTCTGGCTAAGGCAGCGGCGCCCGCATCGGGAAAATAGACTTTGAACGTTAACCCCATCTCCTGAAACACAGGATAAAATTGCTGCGCCAACGGTATCACTTTGAGTTCGGGAAAAACCAACTCCACCTGCAACCGGGTATAGCCATCGTTGAGCGCCGCTTTAGTCGCTTCTCTGGCTTGCCCAATCGCGGCCTCAAGACTGTTAGGGAGTTCTGCCATAGCGTAAATTTGAAACCTCTCTGTTAACTTGCTTAAGCCTGAGAAACCACAAGCTCTGACAAAGCACGCTGCAGTACTTGACGTAACACCATCGCTGTCCAGTCAATATCGGCTGCTGTGGTTTGCCGTCCGAGGGTCAGGCGAATGCCGGATTTGGCGGCGCGATCGCCGTAGCCCATCGCCTGCAGAATCGGACTGGGATTTAGCTTACCGCTGTGACAAGCCGATCCGGCGCTGATGGCGATACCGGCTAAATTCATTTGCCGCACCAGGGTCTTGCCGCTAACCCGCTCTCCATCCGCTGGAATAATGCAAAAACTAACGTGATGAGGTAACCGACAGCGGCGATCGCCCGTCGACGCCAATTCTAGGACGTCAGCCAGTTGATCAAATAATCGGTCCCTTAGTTGAATCAGTCGCAGCGTTTCTGTCGGCATCTCTTGAGCCGCCAGTTCCGCCGCGACGCCAAATCCAGCAATGCTGGGCACGGCTTGTGTGCCTGAGCGCAGCTTCAACTCTTGCCCCCCGCCTCTTAGCAGGGGCGACAGCTCTACCCCAGGGCGGATATAAAGGGCGCCCGCTCCTTGGGGGCCATAGATTTTATGGCTAGAAATCGACAGTAAATCCACCGGCAGTCGTTGCACATCAAGTGGTAGGCGACCCGCCACCTGCACGGCGTCGGTATGGAACAGAGCGCCGTGATCACGAGTAATCCGCCCCAGAGCTTCTATCGGTTGCAGCGTCCCGACTTCGCTCTGACCATAGACCACCGACACCAGGACTGTATTGTCCCGCAAGGCCGCCTGGAGGTCGAGGGGGTTGACTTGACCTTGCCGATTCACAGGTAGACGAGTCACCTGCCAGCCCCATTGTTCAAGGGAGCGAACCGGTTCTGCGATGGCCGAATGCTCCACGCTTGAAATAATCAAATGCTGGGGTTGGAGATATCGTCTCGCCACCCCCATAATGGATAGGTTATCGGCCTCCGTCCCCCCAGACGTAAAGATAATGGAGTCCAGCGGCGCATTCAGCAAATCCGCCACCTGCATCCGGGCTCGCTCCATCACAGTGGCTGCCCGATTGCCCCACTGATGAAGGCTGGAGGGATTACCCCAGTGCTCGATCATCACCGCTTGCATGACTGCGATCGCCTCATCTCGAGGCGGCGTAGCGGCGCTGTAATCCAGATAGATTTGCATAGGCTTCCCTGAAACAAGCATCATTCACCAGACTTCTGCTACCAGCATATCGTTCTAGTGAACACCAACGTATCAGTTCAGTCCTGCTTTAAGGGTCACTGTGCGCGCACATTTCTCCTGGCAATGGGGCGGCTCTAATCTACAACCACCAGAAGTCCCATCTGTAGCCGATCGAAGACCTGTTTGACTTTAGACTGCTCTAATGGGCTAAGCGGATTTTCCAAAGATAAAGCTGCTTTCAAAAAGTAATTCTGATCCAATGCGGTAATTCTTCCAGACGCTAAAACACGTTCAGCAACTTGGGCTATTGGGGGCTGATAGCTCATTTTATATCGGATCTCCATTGATGTAATGCCTGGAGAATGCATCCTGACCCATACTTAGAGGAATCGCTCTGGGCTATTTCTCAAATTCATCTACTGGAGGAATTTATGGCCTATACATAGGGCTTTGCCAGTACTGCTTAGATCTCTCTACTGACTCGGAGATAAAGTTTCAGCGAAAATACTGTAAGCGGTTGATAAAGATTCTAAGTATTTTAATTTAAAATGACGCATTATCACTGACTCTTCTACTCCTCCCTCCCCACTAAGATGAGGATATCCTTACCGTCAGGCTATGCATCTATCCCAATTGAAATGGAGCCAATCGAAATGGCGGCGGCGGGGGCTTCTGTTTGGGCTGGGCTTCTTACTGATTATCGGCCTTACTCAATGGCATATAACTTCAGGGCTAGATCCCAATCCCAGCCTCAAACCTCTGCCTCAAGATCCGTATATTCAAGTCTATTTCAATCACTCAGAGGCCAACGTCTACTTTGAGCCCTATCGCGGGATTGAGCGGTTGGGGGATAATTTAGAGCAACTTTTGATAGAGACGATCGATCAGGCGCAATCGTCTATTGACCTGGCAGTGCAGGAATTGGGGTTGCCCAAATTAGCTCAGGCTCTGCGCGATCGCCGTCAGGCCGGTGTCCAGATTCGGGTAATTTTGGAAAATCAGTACAATCGCCCTTGGAGTCATCTGAGTTCATCGGAAATCAAAGCTTTGTCGGGACGCGATCGCAACAAATATGAAGAATTTCGCCACCTTGCAGACCAAGACCATAATGGTCAACTGAGTTCAACCGAGATGGCTCAGGGAGACGCGCTGCAAATATTGCAAAACGCTCAAATCCCTATCCTTGATGATACAGCTGACGGTTCTAAAGGCAGCGGCTTGATGCACCACAAGTTCATGCTGGTGGACAATCGCTATGTAATCACAGGTTCGGCCAACTTTACGACCAGTGGCGTCCACGGCGATGGGTTAGCCCCTGACAGTCGAGGCAATGCCAATGCCCTGCTAAAAATTGATAGTCCGGCTTTAGCTGAACTATTCAATCAAGAATTTAATCTGATGTGGGGCGATGGTCCAGAGGGGCAAAAGAATAGTCTGTTTGGTTTACAAAAACCCTACCGAACAGCGGGTCAGGTTAATCTACCTGGTTCTACCATTGACCTGCAGTTTTCCCCAACATCCAGCCAAATTCCCTGGTCTCAGAGCGTCAATGGCGCGATCGCCAAAGCCCTTAGCAAGGCTACCCAAACCATTGATCTGGCTCTATTCGTCTTTTCTGATCAAACCCTGAGCAATCAATTAGCCCAAAAAGCTGAAGCGGGCCTCCAAATTCGCGCCTTGCTTGATCCCGGCTTTGCTTATCGGAATTATAGTGAAGGGCTCGATATGCTTGGACTGGCAATACCTGATCACCGCTGCCAATACGAATCGGGCAATCAACCTTGGCGGCGCCCAATTTTATCGGTAGGAACATCCCAATTGGCTAAGGGTGATAAGCTTCACCATAAATTTGCTCTGATTGACGACGCCACAGTCATCATCGGTTCTCAAAACTGGAGTAATGCCGCCAACCAGAAGAATGACGAGAACCTCCTGGTGATTCATAACCCAACTGTCGCCACC
>JAKSDM010001702.1 GCA_022360135.1 Pseudanabaenales cyanobacterium
GGAATAATTTACCCGCGCCCTCGTGGCCAGCCAAGAAATGACGTAGTTTGTCCCGCATCTCTTGAAACGATTCGGCCACGAAGGCCAATCGGCTTTCCATCGCCGTGCGCCCGACTTGTAGGGAGTAGGCCACGTCATGAAGGCTGAGGCCGCTGGTGTCAGCAGCGCCTGGCGACGCGGAAGGGGTGTCAAAATGTTCCAACAGGTTTTGCGCTATTGCTCGCAGGCGATCGCCATTTCGGGCTGAAAGGACGATCTTGGGCGCAGGCCAGGACGCGCTCTGGGGCGCAGGCCGGGGCGCACAGTATGCTTCAATAATCACATGGGCGTTCACACCGCCGATGCCAAACGAACTGACGCCCGCTCTTCTAGGGAATTCCCGTCCATGGCTATCTTTCAGCGCAACCCAAGGCTGGTTTTCCTGGACAACATAGAAGGGGCTTTCGTGCAGACGAATGTAAGGATTAATTCGTTCAGCATGCAGACTCTTCACCAGGGTCCGATGCTTCATTTGCAGCAGAACCTTGATCACGCCCGCTACGCCCGCGGCTAACTCCGTATGCCCAATGTTGGACTTGACGGATCCAATACCACAGGATTGGCCGTGAACATCCGGGGGGCCAACTTCCGAGTCCCGGACGGCTTCACAGAGTTCGCTGAAAGCCGCTTTCAAGCCGTTGATCTCGACCGGGTCGCCCAGCTTCGTGCCCGTCCCATGGGTCTCGACATAGCTCACGGTTCTCGGATCGATGCCTGCCCGAGTGTAGGCGGCCTTCAGTAAGTCGGCCTGGGCCCTTGGATTTGGCGAGGTCAGCGAACCGGCCCGTCCGCCGTGATTCTCAGCCGAGCCGCGAATCACCCCATAAATGTGATTTCCCTCGCTCTCGGCGGATGAGAGCCGCTTCAGCAACAGCACCCCTACGCCTTCGCTGCGGACGTAGCCGTTCGCTTGCTCTGAAAAGGTTTTGCACCTACCGTCGACGGCTAGCGCCCCGGCCTTGTTCATGCTGATATGCAGGTCCGGTGTCACCAGCGTGTTAATCCCGCCAACCACCGCCATATCGCAGTGGCCATTTTGAATGGCTGTTACACCGTGGTGTACAGCGACCAGTGAGGAAGAACAAGCTGTTTCGATCGGCTCGCTGGGACCATGCAAGTTGAGGTAATGGCTGATGCGGTTCGGGCCGACCGACGGCAGGATACCTGTAGCCGTGTGGCCTGCGATCGGAACGCCAGCCTTTTCGATCAGGGTGTGGTAACCGCTGCTGGCCGTGCCGATGAAGAGTCCAGTAGAGCTTCCCGAAAGCGATTCAGCCGAATATCCGGCGTCTTCGAACACTTTCCAGACGTGCGTCATCAACAGCCGCTGCTGGGGATCCATCAGTTCTGCCTCACCGCGTGAAATCCCGAAGAAAAGTGGATCAAACTCGTCCACTCCGTCCATAAATCCGCCCCATTTGATATTGGTCTTGTTTTCCTCGCGATCTGGATCGCCGTACCAGGCTTCCCAATCCCATCTTGATTTGGGAATCTCCGTGATGCAGTCCCGGCCCTCCTTCAAGTTCCGCCAGAACGCATCTAGATCGTGGGCCATCGGAAAACTGCCCGACATGCCGACAATGGCGATGGGTTCAAACGCGGACGCAGGCGCAATGAAATCACGACTGGGCGGGGGAAAGCGTTTCTCGGGCTTGGTCTGCGACCCATTCGTTAAAGATCGAGTGTCCATCGAGCCGACGATTGCCTCCCGGTGTTCAACGACTAAATAGTCCGCGATCCGTGCCATGTTAAGGCGCTCGAAGAAGACCGCTGGCGTCAGATCCAGCCCCAAGCGCGTATTCAAACGGACCGCGAGTTCGATCAACATCGTGGAGTCGAACCCATAGTGGTTCAGTTCAGAGGACGCATCGAGATCTTCAGCTCGGATTTTGAGCAGATCAGAAATGATTTGCGTCAGGATCGATTCTGCTCTCTCGCGTACCTGACTCGGCTCAACGGCGCCAGTCTGCTCGGCGGAACCTTGATGCTCACCTCGTTCCGACGCTCGGAGGCTCGTTCGCATCTGGCTTGCGTCACCATACATCACCAATAGGCGCGGCTTCCCACCTGCCAGGGCCCGGGTCAAAACCTGCAAACCCAATTCTGTCGGCATCGGAGTCAATCCGTAGCGCTGCCTGATCGCGGACTGGACAGCCTGATTGACTTGAATTCCGCCCTCTCTCCACAGTGGCCAACTGATGGCCACAGTCCGGCCCTTCCTTTGGCCGCCAATCGCAAGTCTGGACCGGTACTCCGCGAAAACTTCCTGAAAGGCGTTGGCTGTCGCGTAGTCCACTTGCCCCGGATTCCCGAGGACAGCTGCGTTGGACGAGCAAAGGATAAAGAAATCCAAATCCAGATGACGCGAGACCTCATCCAGATAAAAGGTTCCCGCCAGCTTCGAGGCCAATACTGCTGCGAATTCCTCGCTCTTCTTTTCGCGAATGATCTGGTCACGGGTCACGCCAGCGCAATGCAAGACGCCATTGAGGCCGCCGAAGGTATTCTGGGCCTCTCGAATCAGTTTGCTGACGGCCGCCCGGTCTGTCACGTCGGCCTGTCTGTATTCGACGCATGCTCCCAGCGATCGCAGTCGTTCGATGGCGGCAAGTTTGCCGCTGTCCATCGGGGAGCGGCCAGCCAAGATCAAAGACGCGCTTTTAGTCTTCCGGGCTATTTCCTCGGCAAAGAGCAAGCCCAATCCTCCAACCCCTCCCGTGATCAAGTAGACGCCATTCTGCTTCCAAGAGAACGATTTTTCAGCATCTGCCGGTACGGCTTCCCGCCACGACCTGATGTAACGGATATGGTCGTGGTAGCGAACGTGCAAATCCTCGGGATGGAGTGCGCAGGCATGCAACGCGGAAGCCGCCTCCGGCGACGACATGTCTGCCTCCAGTTCGATCAGTTGCGGCGCCAGCTGCGGCTGCTCGGCGCGAGCAGTCTTCAACAGTCCGATCAGGCCAGCATGAAGGCAGACGCCGTCCTGATGGGGGACCACAACTTGCAAGAGCAGTTTTTCCGACGAATTCGCGCCTTTGATTAGGTCAAAGACCTGGAGGGTGACATGGCGTAGCTGCGCCTCTATGGCGCCTTCGTCTGATTGGAATTGACGGACAATCGCATCCCTCTTGAGCAATGCAGTTTCTTCACCAAGCGTTCGGTCGAGATCGCAAAGCAAAATGTAGCGTTTGCGAAAAGATAGCGGCTCCATTCGGGAATCGGCCGCAACCGGCTTCTCGGTCCAACTGGGTTCGAAGAGCAACAACGAGGGCGATGCAGAAGCTGACGGCTGTAGATTCTCCGGTCTTGGCTGGGCGTTGGACGAAAGCAGACGAGCCTTGTGCATCCAATACCGTTGCCGTGCGAAGGGATAGGTCGGCAAGGACACACGGCGCGGCTTCACATCACCATAGAGCAAGTTCCAGTCAAAGCTCAGCCCCCGCACCCACAGGTTGAGGATTTTCGCAAACTTGTGCTTTCTGGCCCAGACCTTCATCATTTCAGCGGTGTCCTCGTCGGCATTGAGGAACCCGAGAGCTTCTTTGTCACGCTTGACATGCCCGCGCCATACATCCTTCCCGTTCACCTCACCAGCAAGATACGATCGCAGCGTTTGAATAAGTTCGTCGAGCGATGAAACAATCCATCCGACCCGTTCTTCCATGGCTTGCCGCCCAGTCTGAAGCGTGTAGGCGATACTCAAAAGATCGGGCGCGGCGGCGTCCGGACAGGTCGTCTGCTGTTCCAAATAGGTCAACAGGTTTTGCCCGGCGGCATTCAACCGATCCTCAGTACACGCGGAAAGAACCACCATGACTGGCTGCTCCGGCAAGCCCGAATTTGCCGGAGCAGCTCTGGTGAGCGATTCATATTCTTCGATCACCAGATGTGCGTTTGTGCCACTGAACCCAAAAGAATTGATCGCAGCGCAGCGAGTCTGACCTTTGGGCAAAATCCATTCTCGGCCTGCAGCGTTCACGTAGAACGGCGAATCGTCCAGAGCGATCTGTTCATTGAGGTTTTCAAAATGAATGGTCGGCGGGATTTGCTGGCGCCGGATCGCTTGCAGGATCTTAATCACGCCCGCCACTCCCGCAGCCATCAGCGAATGCCCTATATTACTCTTGACCGACCCCAGCGCACAATAACCCTTCCTGTTCGTGTAGCGCCGAAACGTATGCTTTAAACCCTCCACTTCGATCGGATCGCCCAGCTTGGTGCCGGTGCCATGGGCCTCGACGTATTGAATTTCCGCCGGGTCAATCTGGAAGGTATCGTAAACCTGACGTTGAAGTCGGGTTTGGGAATCCCCATTGGGCGCAGTGATGCCGTTGGTGCGGCCGTCCTGGTTCACCCCCCAGCCTCGAATGACACCTAGGATACAGTCTCCATCCCTTGCCGCGTCTTCCAGCCGCTTCATCAACAGGACGCCCACGCCTTCAGCCGGGACGAAGCCATCGGCGCGCTGATCAAATGTGCGGCAGCGCCCGTTGGCGGAAAGCATGCCAGCCTTGCCCGTCATGATGTGCATAGCAGGTCCAGCCAGAACAGTA
>JAKSDM010000591.1 GCA_022360135.1 Pseudanabaenales cyanobacterium
AAATTTCACAAATACCTAGTGTCATTCCTCGTTTCTCTCGGAATCCCAATCTCCCGCCAAAGTCTGAGATGTTTCGATTCCGCTTCGCTCCACTCAACATGACACCCTGTTTTTACCGTACATAGACTGTGTAATTAATTTGCGCAACCACTTAAAACGTTGAATTTGCCATTGTAGGGGAAGCGACCAAGATTGTGAGTAGAAGAAGGGGTCGGAACTCCTACCGTTAACCCAAGCTATGAGGGCGATCGCATTGTGCAAACGAAGAATCTGTAACCAGTCTCAGCGGTAAGATAGACGGAGCTAGATTAGAGCTATTTCACTCGGAGCTATGATTTTTATGCTTTCCACCCCGCCTCCCTACCCGGTTGCTCAGCCTCAGTGTTTGGGGCGTCTTCACAACACGGCTTAACACCAATTTACAAATACAGAAGGATTTTTATATGGTTTTTCGCTCTCGGCAAAATTATTTTCCCGCTGTCACCGTAGTGTCAATTATCTGCGTATCGGGCCTGACAAACTGCGCTTCCGGCCAAAACGCCCGCATGGATGCTTCATCTGAATCAGCTGCACTCATATCCCCTCAAGAGATATCGACAGATCTCAAAGCCGAGGGTCCGTCAGCACCTGCTAGCAAACCTCAGCTGATCAAGCGAGCCGACATAGAGGTGATATTGGAATCGGTAGATGCCGGGATTGAGCAGGTCACCAGTATTGTCAGGGCTCAGCAGGGCGATATTTTAGAATTGCAAGATCAGCGGACCAGCGGTGACCGACGTCATGCCTATCTGAGGCTGCGGGTTCCCCAAGCTCAATTAGAGACAACCCTGGCTGCGATTGGAGAATTGGGAACAGTGGAACGGCGTTCTATTACCGCTGAGGACGTTTCTAATCAGTTAGTTGACTTGCAAGCGCGGTTGCGTAATTTGCGCAAGTCCGAGGAGGCTCTGCTCAAAATTATGGATCGCTCTGGCTCTGTCGCCGATGTACTGGAAGTGGCGCGTGAACTCAGCAATGTGAGGGAAATGATTGAGCAAATCGACGCTCAGCTCAAAAACTTACAAACCCAGGTCAGCTACTCCAGCATCAACTTGAGTCTGACGGCTGAGGCTGTAACGACTCCTAACCAACGCCCTCTGGCCGAGAAAGTAGGAACCACCTGGCAACAGGCTACACAATCAGTCAGCACCTTCACCGTGAGCTTACTCCAGATTGGGCTTTGGCTCCTAGTCTATAGTCCATACTTAATCATTGTGCTGCTAGCCAGCGTATTGGAATACCGACTCTATCATCGCCCTGCTCGCCGCTAGCCCCAAGCGACTGATGAACTCATCTTTAGGGGGTGATGCGGATGAGGATCTCAAGGGTTAGAGGTGTGATGGCGTGTTCAGGATAAACTTCAGGCATCAAAACAGATAGGCGCCATTCTTGGCTAGAGCTTTATCGATGCAATTTTCCAATTGTTTAGAAAAGCACTGGATATTTGGAGCTTTGAAGATATTTGTCCGATTACCCGATATATCGTAAACTTCTAGCGACCCACGAATAAAGTGTCGCCAGCCAAGCGCATGATGTGAAGCGGTTGTGGTTTCACTCAAACGAAAAAGTGTCAATGTATGGTCATACACCTTGGCTTTATAATTGTTTTGAGCTTGGATTAGTGACTGTTGTATTTGAAAATATCGTAGGTCATCTGGAAGCGGCTCCTGTTTGACAGTTTGAATGAACTTGCATTTCATTCCTTTTCTATTTTTCTCGAATGCCGATTTGAAAACATCGAATTTTTTCTTTAGTCTTTCCCGTTGAGGTTTTACCTTGAGCAGATTTTTCCCGTTAGCCGAATTCAAAGTCGTCAGAATTTCTCCAGATTTGTCAACAGGATGGGCTAACTTCGAATTGAATTTTGGAGCAAGGGTGTTAACCAGTCCGAGTAACGGAACAGACTGTCCTTGAACAGAGAGTTGTTGGGCCATTTCAAAGGCTACCAATCCCCCCATATCAAGACCTAAGAATAGATATGGCCCAGAGGGAAACAAGGCTCGTATTTCGTCTAGGTAGTGGGCCGCCATCTCTTCAATCTGGTCTAAGGGACTCTGTTGTCCATCCAGCCCCACAGCTCGTAACCCGTAAATTGGCTGGGTTGATTCGATATGACGGGCTAAATCGTAACCATAGAGCGGTTCACCAGGACTTGAACCATCACTACCATGAATACAGAAGAGAGGAGGGTTTGAACCGTCCGGTTTAATTGCAATTAATGATGAGCATGACTTTGAGGGTTGGTTCTGTCGAGATATGTTCTCTTGATTTTTGGCTTCTGTTTCGATTTCGGTTGATTTGTTCGAGTGGATTCTGGATGTATCTGCTTCAGCCGTGTTTAAATGTCGCCTGAGTATTTCAGCAATGCTTTGAGCGCTCGGCCCCTTGAGCCCATGGGTTATATGTGCGTCGGGCGCATCATAGATTTCTACGCCGCCAGTGGCTATATCCGCCCAACGCAATTGTTGAGCTGCAGAGAATCGCTTATCTCCACTGGCCCAAAACGCAATCAGCTGGCCATCGAAGACCCTATGTTCAAAATCACGTTGAGCGATGTAGTGAGTCTGAAGAATCTGGAGGCGTTGGAGGTCTTGGGGCAGATGTTGTTCCTTCCTTTGATAAAACTTGTGGAAGATTGGCTTGTACTGATCAAGCCAAGACTGAACTTTGAGATACGCAGTGTCAAGAATGTAGACGACTCTTTCTTGAGGGCTGAGTTGCAAGATGAAATCTCTATAGCGATGTAACTTTTCAGTCAGTCTAAGAGCATTTGAAGGCTGGGAATGGATGGACAAAGTTTTTTGTACATGTAATGGAATTGCCCCAAATACAGCTACCAGGGGTACATCGTACCCTTGCGCCTGAAGTTGACACGCCATTTCTAGCGCTATTATTCCGCCAACGCAAAGTCCTCCCAGGAAGTAGGGACCTTTAGGCTGGAGCGTCTGTATCTCCTTGATGTAATAAGCCGCCATCTCTTCAATTTGGGTTAGAGGGGCGGTTTGGCCATCCGCTCCTAGAGCCTGTAACCCATAGACCGGCCTCTCTAGATCCAGACGAAACGCTAAATTTTGATAGAACAGAACTTCTCCAAATCCTGAATGCACACAGAATAAAGGCGGTTTACGCCCCAATGGCTGAATGGCTACCAGGGAAGAAGAAGATGGTTGCGATTTGTCCTGGCGCAGGACACTCGCGAGGTGTTCGATCGTCGGCCCCTCAAAAAGTTTTGCTAGGGGCAGTCTTTGATCGAAGGTTTTCTCAATTGCCGCAAACAGCCGCACAGCCAGCAGGGAGTGTCCCCCCAGTTCAAAGAAGTCGTCTCTGAGACCAATTGGCTCAATCCCAAAGATGTTTTCCCAAATCTTAGTGAGCTGGCGTTCCATATCATCTCGGGGGGGCGTAAAAGTGCCTCCTGCCCCCTGCCTCCATTCGGCAGGGGGCAGGAGGGCGCGGCGATCGATTTTCCCATTCGGGGTGAGGGGGAGCGCCTCCAACAACACGAAGGCTCCAGGCGTCATATACCCAGGCAATTGCTGCTTGAGGAAGCGGCGTAGCTGATCACAGATGGGCGCCTGATTCTGCCTTGGAACCACGTAGGCAATGAGACGCTTGTCATCCGGCGCATCTTCTCGGACAGTGACAATGACATCCTTGACAGCAGAATGTTGAGCCAGCACTGTTTCAATTTCCCCCAACTCAATGCGGAAACCGCGAATTTTGACCTGATGATCAATTCGACCGAGAAACTCGATATTGCCGTCAGGCAGATAACGGCCTAAATCTCCCGTTTTGTAAAGTCGGGGGGGCGTAGTTTCAACATCTCGCCGCTCTCCTCCGCCCTCCACCTGCCGCCTGCCGCCTGCCCAAAAGGGGTTAGGGATAAATTTCTCGGCGGTCAAGTCGGGGCAATTGAGATGGCCTCGGGCCAGACCATCACCACCAACATACAGTTCGCCATATACCCCCACTGGAACAGGCTGCTGGTGACGATCCAAGATATAAACCTGGGTGTTGGCGATCGGACGTCCGATGGGGACTGAGTGACCTGGCGACGGGGGGTCTGTGATAGGGTGACAACAGGTGAAGGTGGTGTTCTCAGTGGGACCATAGCCGTTAATCAGCTGACAGTTTGTTAGGGTTTGACGCAGCCTCTGGACGTGGGGGACAGATAAAACGTCACCCCCCGCCAACAGTTGACGCACAGACCTTAAGTCCTCAAGTCGCTGATCAACCATGAGGTGAAACAGACCTGCCGTGAGCCACAGGATGGTCACTTGGTGTTGCTGGATGATTTGCCCTAACTCCTCTAAAGAGGGGGTATGGGCTGGAAAGAGGATGAGTTGGGCGCCGTTCAGCAGGCAGCCCCAAATCTCAAAGGTTGAGGCGTCAAAGGAAATCGGAGCCAGTTGGAGGAAGACATCTTCCGCCCTCAGGTTGGCATAGTTCGTCTCTTTGACTAACCGCACAACACCTTGATGCCGGACGCTAACCCCTTTAGGTTTGCCAGTCGAACCGGAAGTGTACATGACATAGGCTAGGGTTTCAGCGGTTATGTCAGGGTTTGGGTTTTCCTGACATTCTCGACTAATCACCGACCAATCTTGGTCTAAGCAAACGATATGAGCCTGGTGTCCAGGTAGCTTCTCTAGTAGAGTCTGTTGGCTCAACAGGACTGATACTTGAGTGTCATCTAGCATGAAAGCTAAGCGCTCTGGAGGATAGGTTGGGTCCAGCGGCGCGTAGGCTCCACCAGCTTTGAGGATGGCGAGGAGTGCAATGATCATCAGGGGCGATCGCTCCAGGCAGACGCCGACCAAAGTCTCGGATTTTACCCCTAAAGTTTGCAAATGGTGGGCCAGTTGATTAGCCTGGTGATTCAGTTCTTGGTAAGTCAGTTGCTGATTGCCAAACACGAGTGCAATCGCATCTGGCGTTTGTTCGACCTGAGCTTCAACTAGTTGATGAATACAGAGATCCTGGGGATACTCAGTTTGGGTGTTATTCCAGTCCACCAAAAGCTGATGACGTTCTGCCGCTGTCAACAACGGTAAATCTGAGAGGTGTTGATCTGGGTTGGCGACAATACCTTCGAGTAGAGTCTGGAAATGTCTCAACATGCGGGTGATGGTGGCAGCCTCAAACAAATCTGTATTGTATTCCAGCCAAGCTTGCAGGCCATCATCCGACTCTGCCATATATAGGCTTACATCGAACTTAGCGATGTTGCTCTGAACATTGATGGGGTTAATGCTCAGATCAGGGAGTTCTAAGTTTGGACTGGAGAAATTCTGAAGAACGAATAAGACCTGAAATAGTGGTGAACGGCTCGGGTCTCGTTCAAGTTGCAGCGCTTCGATCAACTGCTCGAAAGGGAGATCCTGATAGCTATAGGCGGCCAAAACCACCTTGCGGACGTGAACGAGTAATTCCTGAAAACTCGGGTTGCCTCCGAGTTGGATCCGCAGCGCCAGAGTGTTGATAAAGAATCCAATCAACCCTTCAGTTTCCAACCGATTGCGACCAGCGATGGGAGAGCCCACAATAATATCGGTTTGGCCACAATAGCGGTGAAGCAGGGTCTGGAAGGCGGCCAACAAGGTCATATACAGGGTGACGCCTTGCTGCTGACTTAAGGCATTGAGGGCCACGGTTAAGTCTTGGGAGAGTTGCCGTGTTTGGCGCGCCCCGCGATAGGTTTGAATCGGAGGCCGAGGATGGTCTGTGGGAAGTTCCAGTACAGGCAGCAAACCACCCAGTTGTTGTTTCCAGTAATCGAGCTGAGACGCCAGGACATCCCCTTGCAACCATTGACGTTGCCAGACGGCGAAGTCAGCATACTGGATCGGCAGTTTAGACAAAGGTGAAGCTTGGCCGTTAGTGAAGGCCGTATAGAGAACCGTGAGTTCTCGAAAGAAGATACCCATGGACCAGCCATCGGAGACGATGTGATGCATGGTCAGCAGCAACACATGATTTTCCTCACGTAGGCGCAGCAGTTTGGTCCGCAACAACGGACCTTGAGCCAGGTCGAAGGGCTGTTGAGCCGCCTCAGAGGCTTGTCGCTGAACCATCACCTCCTGCTTCTCGGGTGAGAGGTGATGGAGATCTAACAGGGGCAGCGCCAAATCAATGTCTGGGATAATCACTTGGCTGGGGCGGCCATCGATCGCCGGAAAGGTGGTGCGCAGGGATTCGTGACGGCGCACCATTTCACACAAACTCTGCTTCAGGGCATTCACATTCAGGATCCCCCTCAAACGATAGGCGGCGGGGATGTTGTAGACATAGCTGTTGGGGTCTAATTGAGCCAGGAACCAGAGACGTTGCTGGGCGAAGGAGAGAGGGAGATGATGGTCTCTTGAAGCAATCGGAATGGATTCAACCGCAGACTGAGAGGTTAGATCCGGCTGACGCAAAAATGCCAGAATTTCTCCTTTGCGCTGAGCTATTGTCTTAGATAAATCTGGGGTTAATACTCCCTTGGGAGCATTGCAGCGCAAGCGAGACTGCGACTGAGAAGCTTCGCGATCGTCTTGGACCCATAGTTTGACATCCAAGTCGCTTAGGTAGGATAAGAACGCTTCTATATCACTTATATTTATATCGCTCATATCTACATCGCTCATAGTTCTATCTCTTCTCGGTCCAATAAATTCGTCTCAGCAGGCGCCTTCAAGTTTTGGATCGTTTGGCGCATTTTCTCAATCCGATCGCCCAAGGCAGCCACAGTTTGTGCTTCTAATAAAATGTGTAGAGGCGCTTCTAGCTGGCAGGCTTGGCGCAGTCGCGAGACAATTTGGGTCGCCAGTAAAGAATGTCCCCCCAACTCAAAGAAGTTGTCATAGATGCCGACTGCCTCAACCCCAAGTAATGTTTGCCATATTTCGGCTATGGTCTGTTCAAGCTGATTACGGGGAGCAACATATTGATTCGGCAGATTGGGTCTGGCGTGTCGTGAAAATGACTCCCCTTCCATGGGGCTTTTGGTCGCCTCTGATAAAGATTTCAGCTTAATCCATTGGTTGATTCTGGATCGCAAGTCTGCAGTAGAAACCACAACTTGATCGAGGCTTGTCAAGGATAAAATCCGCTCCATTACTTTGACGCCTTCTTTAGGCTCAATGGCTAACTCAGCCAAAGCAGCTTGAGCTGAGGACATGGGTTGCTTTGGCTCGGCGAATTTCCAACCCTCCCAATTGACGCTGATCCAGGGGGTAGAGGAGATTTGATTCTGTTGGCCAGCGAACGCGTCCATGAAAATATTGCTGGCGGCATAAGCAGTAAACCCAAATCCGCCTAGGGTGTGTTTTAAAACTACAACCACATCATGATGGAAGCTAGAGTCATCATGGCAAGGTAGTTTTCAGCCATCTTCTCGTAGCGAGTGGCAATGCGACGAAACTGCTTTAAGCGATTGATACAACGCCCAACCTGGTTGCGCAGGCGGTAGAGAGACTTGTCAAACTTGCCCCCTCGATGTTCAGTTGATTTGCGCGGAATGGTATATCGAAACCCCCGTCTGCGGAGATGGAGTCGAATTTTTTTGCTGCTGTACCCCTTATCCCCACTGACGCGGTGGGGTCGCAAGCGCGGTCGTCC
>JAKSDM010001724.1 GCA_022360135.1 Pseudanabaenales cyanobacterium
ATAGTCCTGGGCTGCTAATCGGGCCATTTCAGTCCGCATCCCTTCCAGAGTGGGCAGGCGGTTGAGCCGTTCTTGCAAGCCGCCAATCTGGCGATGCAGGGATTCCAGCTTTTGATTCGTCAAGATTTCCGCCGGGGTGCGGGTACGCTTGGCCACCTCGATGAAGACTGCCGCAAACTCATAGAATTCCCGACGTACATCAATGCGGTGGGCCTGGAGTTCAGTTTGCAGTGAGTGTTCAGCTAGAAACGTTTCTCCCTGCTTGAGTAATAGCGCCGGATTGTTTTTCGCCAACGCTTCACGAAAAAGCTGCTGAATCTCAGTCTGGCGGAAAATTTCTAGAACCGGACGGAGTTTACCTACCCCATATTGCACCAGGGCATATTGATAAACCCCCATAAAATCTTCTGGAGGATGGTCTGGATCAAGGTTGAGTTGCTTCAGCAGTTTGATAATCCGTTCATTGCGGCTAATGCTCTCCATAGCGGAATCGAAGAGCATATTCATCAGGTTATCCAGACCAAACACAGGCTTTCTCCAGGCGCTTTACTCTAGTAAAACCTAACCTCTCCTGATGGCGTCAAAATTTTATGAGTCTAATTAACGAACTATAGCCCTTCATGGCTCAGGAAACTGCGTATTCTGTGATTTTCCGACGTTCGATAGGCTTAAAGGCCAATACAATTTTTTGTTTTGGAATGCCTAAAGCGACTAGTTCACTAGCAATGCCTTCTTCAGTGCCATCCTGTTGAATCCAGAGTTTATCGTTAATGATATCGATATGCAGAAGGGCGCCGTAGATGCGACGCCCATTTTGCCAGCCGACTTCCACGAGAAGATATCGATCATGCTCTCGATCAAAGATGGACTCTAGTTGAAGTTCTTCGGTTTCTCCCAAAAACTCAATGTAGTTATTAAAGAGCTGCTGAATAATCACTTGGTAGTTTATTGCAGTGGAATCCATTGGGTTATCATCTCCTGTTTGGGATCAAAGGTTAGTAATCGAATCAGGTTATCCTCAAGTAAAATTTGTCCTACCTCCTCTTCAAAAACAGTTGTGTAAACTGAATCAGAAACGGCTAAATAGAGTCTTCTTTCTGGTGCATATCGAATGAGAAGTCGTTCATATAGGATAAATTGACCGAGGGCATCTTCTAAATCTTTGATATCAGACGCATGGGTGAAGCTTTTGATTTCGACTGCGATTTTTTCCGTTCCGCGATCGGCGGCAATCAAACGTTCTGCACCGAGGTCAACAAACAAATTTTTACGGGTAAGACGAATTCGAAAGGGATCGTGGGTAATATCCCATCCAGATTTAATCAGAGCATTTTTAACGCAGCCATGAAAGATATCTTTTGCGGGCATTTTAGGGATTAGCGTACAAACAAAGTCTCAGTATGAAGACTGTGGATGGATTGATGGATGAAATGGACTTAGGATAGGCAAAGGGTTCGCCCGTGCCTATGGGTTTAGTATGACTTGCCAAGCAAGATGGGCACGCTTCACTTTCTACTTTTTTTCTGAATCAAAAGGGTTGAACAAGGGAACTCCTGTGCCCGCAAAATCACCTACATTGCGGGTAACCAGCGTTAACCCGCAGGTGAGCGCCGTAGCTGCAATCTGTTTATCTAATGCATTTTCGGAATGCAGTACGCGCAATCGTCCCCATACCTGTGATTCGGTCTCGGTGAAATTTCGAAGCTCACTAATGACGTTGGCGTCAATCAAATACATTGTGACCTCTGTCACCCTGCACCCGCTCAAAGTCAGAATCATCCCCAACATTGGGAATAAGGCTCAATACCTCAGCAAAAGACTTTTTGGCAGGTTGCATCAATGCCTGTTCCAAAATCTTACGGTGTTCGGCTTCGGCGCTGACACAATGCCGACTTGCCCGCTTTTTGAGAGCTTTGACGATGGCTTCATCAATATTGCGAACAATTAAATTGGCCATAGATTGCGCCTCCTGTAGTGATGGAGTCATCGCCCAAACCAATAAATGATAGCATTGACATCATTTCGCAACAATCAATACAGAAAACATCAGATTTAATTCAACGCCAAGTGAAGTTTTAAGATTGAGAGCACCTACAAATATCTGTTCAGCAACGATTTAAGGGGTATGCACCTGAGTGGAAAGCGTCTCGTGTTTCTAGATCCAGCTTAGAAACACTTGCTAGTAAGAAGCTTTAGCTTCCTTGCCGCCGGAAGCTGGAGCTGCCTACACCGACATTTCCAAGCTGGCAAGAGAAGGTCATGAACGAGGAATGCTACTTTGGAGGAAGCTGATTATAGATTTGATTTGCCTTACCCTACCTAGAATTCATCGCTTTTACTTACCTCAATTCCCATGAAAATGGTCAACCCGTCCTTGAAAACGCTTTACCATACTGACTTCTATGGTTGGACTCAGGAGCAGGCAAAGTTACTTCGGGACCAACAGTGGCAGCAATTGGATGGGGCGAATTTAATTGAGGAAATTGAGGCCTTGGGCAGACAGGAACGGCGAGAACTCGTAAACAGGCTAGGGGTTCTGCTGGAGCATCTACTTAAGTGGCGACATCAACCCGAGCGACGCGGGGCGAGTTGGCAAGCAACCATTCGGGAGCAGCGACGCAAAATCGACAGGTTGCTTCAGCAAAGTCCCAGTCTGAAGCCTTATCTGGAGGAGGCATTGCAAGAGGGATATGAAGATGCGATTGATCTTGCAGTGCGGGAATCTGGACTGCCCTATGAAGCATTTCCAGAAAACTGTAGTTTCACTCTAGAGCAAATGTTTGATCCTAAGTTTTTTCCCAATGATTGAATTGGCCTGTTGATTCCCTGCCTCCCCTGCTCC
>JAKSDM010001355.1 GCA_022360135.1 Pseudanabaenales cyanobacterium
AGGGTGTTGAGAGTCTCAACCACTTGTTGGGCCATATTACGTAAGGTATTCATGGCATGATGAATTGCCTCAGCGGATCGTTCCTCTAAATCGGTCCGCATCAGGGTGGCGGTATTTTCTGTCTGGGATTGGGGGGTAAACTCCACTAGAATCGGAGCATCTTCATCGAGTTGGAAGCGGGGCATAGTCAACCTATGTTTTTAATTAACCTTTGGCGATTATGACATCCCATGGAATAGTCCGCTTTTGCTTAGTCATATCCCTCAATTTTCAAGTGATAAATCATTAGAATGGGAGCAGTTTGTCTGGATGGCAAGCATTAGGGGGAAACGCACTTATGCATAAACAGGTCGCAGCTGCGTTTGACCAGCGGAATTATCAAATGGCGGCTCAACTCCTGAAGCAGTGGCGGCGAGAATCGCCTAAAGATCCCTGGATGATGGTGTTTGTAGGACGGCTACAGGAGGAAACCAATCAGCTAGAGGCGGCAGAGGCGACTTATCGCAAGGTGCTGCAAAGGGTCAATAACGCCAAAGTTGTAGCGCAAGCACGCCAAGGCTTAGAACGTTTGAAGCAGCAGGCGGAAGCCAGTCGTCAGCAGGCGCTGGCGCAAGCCAAAGCAGCTCCGGGAAGTGATCAGCCTGCCCTGCTCCTGTTAGCCCCGGTTAAAAGCGAAGACCGGATGACAGCGGCTCAGGGGTTAGCCGAGGTGATGAAAATAGACCCCTATATCGCTCGAATGCAGATTCCTGGTAAAGTTTGGCGCCTCTATCGAGTTGGCCCAATCGGTGAACTCGAGTTCTATGGGCAATCCCTCAGGCAGGCGCAAACGCCTGCTTTTTGGGTGAAGCTGGCTGATATTAATGCAGCTCAAGTATTTCGGGTTTGCTATTTTCGGGCAGTGACGCCTCAAGTCAAGGTTGTCTGTCAGAATCAGGCTGATCAGTTGGGAGTGATCGGCTTTGATTGGACTGAGGTAAGTCAACGGGTGACTGGGCTGTTGCCTATTTTTGAGAAGGTTATCGATCGCGGGGCCTGGGGAAAGTTGGAGCACAAGGAGCGGACCCAAGACTACGCCCAAATGTTGGATCTGCATCTGCACAGCCGTCACTGCATTTTACGGCTGTGCGATCGCACCTATCAATTCCAACATGGGGATCCCTTCAATCAGAGTTCACCTCAGGTTAATACGACCATTAACTCGGGGGTAACAAGCACAACTCGGATTAACTGGAACAATCTGCTTAACCAAATCAATCAGCGGGTTGCCTGCCCCCTTTGGTCAGACTTCAATTCTTTTGCAGAAGGCGCATTGGAATATATTGACTTATTGGGTAGCTTCAACACCCATATCAATCTATTCCGCTCCCAGCCCAGTAATTGGGATCCGGCTTTTCAGCTCTACAGCGGCTTAATTTTTCTAAAGCAGCAGGTTTAGAAATCAGGCTCAGAGAATCGCCATAGGCTAGCCACCAACAAAAAAAGAGAGCGGCAAACTTTGAGTTCTGCCGCTCTCTCGATTCAATTTAGATAGCCTACATCTGAATTACTCAGCGCCTTGGGGCAAGAGTTCCCGAGTTTCGCTAAGAGTCACCTTAACTTTACCGTCGTCATCGACATCAGCTACGGCGGTATCGCCAGGCTTAATGCGACCTGAGAGGATTTCTTCCGCCAGACTATCTTCTAGCAGCCGCATAATTGCTCGGCGTAAAGGGCGCGCCCCGTAGCTTGGATTGTATCCCTCTTCTACCAAACGATCCTTAAAGCGTTCAGTCACATTGAGGGTAATTTCCTGCTCCGTTAGACGAATAAAGACTTCCTTCAGCAGAATATCGGCAATTTCCTTGACCTCATCCTTAGTGAGCTGACGGAAGACGATAATCTCATCCAAGCGGTTGAGGAACTCAGGTCGGAAGTATTGCTTCAATTCCTCATTCACTAGAGAGCGAATTCGATTGTATTGAGACGCCGCCTCGTCTTGGGCGAACTCAAAGCCAAGACCGCCGCCACCCTTCTCAATTACCTTGGAGCCGATGTTGGAGGTCATGATCAACAGGGTATTCTTGAAATCTACCGTACGACCTTTGGCGTCAGTCAGGCGGCCATCTTCAAGAATTTGCAATAGCATATTGAAGATGTCAGGGTGAGCCTTTTCAATTTCGTCGAAGAGCACGACGGTATAAGGCCGACGACGCACTGCTTCAGTCAGTTGCCCGCCCTCGTTGTAGCCCACATAACCTGGAGGCGAACCAATCAGTTTGGAAACGGTATGCCGCTCCATGTACTCGGACATATCGAGCCGGATCATCGCCTCCTCAGCGCCGAAGAAGTAGGCGGCCAGAGACTTCGCGAGTTCTGTCTTACCGACGCCAGTGGGGCCAGAGAAGACGAAGCTGGCAATGGGTCGGTTGGGATTCTTCAAGCCGACTCGGGCGCGGCGAATCGCGCGTGAGATTGCCCGAACGGCTTCATCTTGGCCCACCAGCCGTTGATGCAGGGTATCCTCCATATGCAATAGCTTCTCGGACTCGGATTCCGTTAGCTTATTTACAGGAACCCCAGTCCATGAGGCCACAATGTGAGCAATATCCTCTTCACCGACCACTGGCGAATCATCTCTGCCCTCTGAATCTTCAGACTTCTTGCTTTGGGCGATCGCCCGAATTTCCGCCTTGATTTCCATTTCTCGATCACGCAGTTCGCCAGCCCGATCGAAGTCCTGCGACCGTACAGCATTGTCCTTATCTTTGAGGACTTGACGCAGTTCTTTGTCCAATTCCTTAGCCGCAGGAGGCAATTGGGAATTAATCAAACGAACGCGAGAACCCGCCTCATCAATTAGGTCAATCGCCTTGTCGGGCAGGTAACGATCAGAAATATAGCGATCGGAAAGCTTGGCGGCGGCCAAAAGCGCCTCATCGGAAATCTTGAGCTTGTGATGCTGTTCATAGCGATCGCGCAGCCCATGGAGAATTTCAATCGTTTCATCAACGCTGGGCTCACCCACCATCACCGGCTGAAAGCGACGCTCTAGGGCTGCATCCCGCTCAATGTGTTTACGATATTCATCCAGCGTGGTGGCGCCAATGCACTGCAGTTCTCCCCGAGCTAAGGCTGGCTTGAGGATGTTAGCCGCGTCAATAGCGCCTTCCGCCGCCCCCGCTCCAATTAAGGTGTGAACCTCATCAATCACCAGGACGACGTTGCCAGCAGAGCGAATTTCATCCATGATCTTCTTGAGTCGCTCTTCAAACTCGCCTCGATACTTGGTCCCCGCCACCAATAGACCAATATCTAGGGTGACGACTCGCTTCTCTTCCAGGATGTCGGGAACATCTCCATTGGAAATACGCTGGGCTAGCCCTTCAGCGATCGCGGTCTTACCCACGCCCGGTTCGCCAATCAAAACAGGGTTGTTCTTTGTGCGACGCCCCAGGATTTGAATGACTCGCTCGATTTCTTTCAAACGACCGACCACAGGGTCCAATTTACCCTCAGACGCCATCTGAGTCAGATTCGACCCAAATTCATCCAGAGTAGGCGTCTTCGTGCGTCCTTGGCTCCCACCCGGGGAAACCTCAGCTGTCTCACCCAGCATCCGAATGACTTGCGTTCGGACCTTAGAGAGATCAACGCCCAAGTTCTCTAGAACTCGGGCAGCCACACCTTCCCCTTCTCGAATCAGCCCCAAGAGTAAGTGCTCAGTACCGATATAGTTATGACCTAGCTGTCGAGCTTCTTCTAGAGAGAGTTCTAGAACACGCTTGGCCCGGGGTGTAAACGGAATTTCAACCGCTACAAACCCAGACCCTCGACCAATAATCTTTTCAACTTCAATCCGGGCGTCTTTAAGGTTGACACCCATAGATTTCAGCACTTTGGCGGCGACGCCGGTCCCTTCTCCAATAAGACCTAATAGGATTTGCTCTGTGCCTACAAAGTTGTGACCCAGGCGACGGGCCTCCTCCTGAGCAAGCATGATTACCTTGATGGCTTTTTCTGTGAAGCGTTCAAACATGGCGGTTATCCATCACCTGCTGCGTGCTGGTTACGCTGATTCTAGCACAGGTTAAATTGCGGCATTACGCCTTGGCTAACCACTAACTGCTGTGAAGTCATACGCATACTTCTTACGTTTGTTTTTAGACGATTGTTTCTGATTGAGGCGCCGAAGTCTTGCCGGATGGCAGTTTAGAGCCGCTAGTCATACACTGGTTGAGGTCGATTCCAGACGCCAACCTTGATGATGGAGTCGCCCCTCCAATTGCTTCTTAAATTGCTCTAGTTGTGGGGTGAATTCGGTAGTTTGGAGTCCGTTTCTCCAGAGGATTAGTGCATCTTCCCCATCGGGATAGTAGTGTCGGCGCAGACCTGCTTGGCGAAAATCCAACTTTCCGTAAAGATGCAGCGCTACTGTGTTGGAGGGGCGCACCTCTAGGGTCGCTCGTTCTAATCCTCGTCGCTGAGCTGTGGCTAGCAGCTCATAAAGTATCCATTTTCCCAGTCCTTGCCCTTGATAGCTTGGATCGACCGCCAGGATTGTAATGTGAGCCTCCTCTAAAATAGCCCAGAGACAGCCCAATCCAACAACCGTCTTCTTGATCGGAGGATTTGATGAGGAAGCCACTAAAATAATCAGGTCGCTGTTAGGACTTTCTAGCTCCCTCTGGTAGTTATCCAGTGACCATAGTCCGCCAAAACAGCGCTGATCTAATGCGGCAACGTCAGGCAAAAATTCTGCTGTGAGGGGCAAGCGCTTCAAAATATTCACTGAAGCCAAAAGAAATCCTGCCTGAACTCACAGCCTCCAATTGTACACTGAACCTATTAGGGCTGATAAATTTCTAATAATATCCGCCTTTTCAACCAACAAGACTCCTTAATGTAATGGTATCCACTCCTTCTGACGAAGTTAAGCCTTCAAGCTGTCAATATCTACCTCGGTTTACCTCCGACACGCCTTCGCCCAATCAGTATCTCCTGCCTTTAACTGCCCAAGTCAACGCCCAGGACCATTTGGAAGTTGGGGGATGCGACATATATGAGCTGGTGCAGCGTTTTGGCTCCCCGCTGTATATTTTGGATGAAGCAACCCTCCGAATAGCCAGCCGAAACTACCGTCAGGCCTTTATCCAGAATTATCCTGGGGAATCTCAGGTGCTCTACGCCTCTAAGGCCTGGAACTGTCTGGCAGTGTGCGCCATCGCCGCCAGCGAAGGATTAGGGGTTGACGTCGTTTCAGGCGGAGAACTTTATACCGCCCTTCAAGCCGGAGTCAGAACTGAGCAGATTTATCTGCATGGCAATAATAAGTCAGTTGCCGAGTTGCAGTTGGCGATTGAGACAGACTGTCGAATTGTGGTGGATAACTGGTTCGAGCTACAAACTCTAGTCGGCCTATCAGCAGGCGTGGAAAGTCCTATTTCGATCATGCTCCGCCTTACCCCCGGCATCGAATGCCATACCCACGAATACATTCGCACGGGCCACCTGGATAACAAATTTGGCTTTGACCCTGATCAGTTAGAGGCTGTCTTCAAGTTTGTCAGTCAGCAGCCCGCCCTTAACTGTATTGGGCTACACGCCCATATTGGCTCCCAAATCTTTGAACTCCAACCTCACCAAGATCTGGCGGAGGTCATGGCTCAGTGGTTTCACAAAGCCAATCATTATGGGCTGGCTCTGAATGAATTGGATGTGGGTGGAGGGCTCGGCATTTGCTACACTGAGACAGATGATCCGCCTAGTATTGACGCTTGGGGTGAGACAGTGTCTCAAGCGATTGTGAAGGCGTGTGAAAGCCAACAGATTCCCTTCCCCAAATTGCTGTGTGAGCCGGGTCGCTCTATTATTGGTTCAGCTTGTGTGACAGCTTATACCGTGGGCGGCCAGAAAACAATTCCGGGTATCCGCACCTACCTCTCAGTAGATGGGGGCATGTCTGACAATCCTCGACCCATCACTTATCAGTCTCTCTATCGAGCGCTGGCGGCCAATCGCATGTCGGAACCGTTGACAGAGACGGTGACGATCGCCGGAAAACACTGTGAGTCAGGAGATATTCTGATCAAAGACGCACAACTGCCCCCGCTAGAATCAGGGGACATTGTCGTTGTACCTGGAACCGGCGCCTACAATTACAGCATGGCTTCTAACTATAACCGCGTGCCTCGACCAGCCGCTGTTTTAGTCAATTCTGGAGAAGCCAGTTTGATTCTTCAGCGGGAAACTTACCAAGATTTGATTCGGCAAGACTGCCTGCCTGAATCACTGACAGGGTTGGAGCAATCCGACGATTGATAAGATTGCCTGGGGCGTTGGCTATCCGCCATGAGCCAGATGATATTGGCCGATTCTAACTGTAGATATTAGTCGACAGAACAGTCGGCCAATATACTATCTAGTTTGGCGCACTGGCTAAGGAGCGGCTTTTACGCTTCCTGGATGTCAAGTTTAAAGTTTTAGGTTTAGCCAAACCGTTTAATATAGTGCATCTAAAATAGTGCATCTAAGGGAGCGATAGGCGCATCCGGAAATTATCTTGCAATTCCCATCTGGAGACACACCCGGAAATGATGTGTTGATTTCTAGTTCAAGCTATTCAGCAGGTTATGCGTTTCCTAGCTATGTCTAGTCTATAGCGGTTTTCATTTGCATTGACTACACCCCACACCCTATACCCTGCTTTCACTGAGATGTATTTTACACAAGTGAGAATTGCTATAGGTTGAGACGCCTTTTTTTTCGGAACAGTCTAATGGCTAATGAACCTTGATAGGGCTTGACTCTTGCTGCTTCCCCTCCTAGATATTGGCCTAGTCATTGTGCTGATTTATATGGTGCTCGTCGTAATTGGAGAGCGCCGCACACTTTGGATGGTGCAAGGCCTGATTATCTTGATGCTAGCGGCCGCCCTCAGTAAGTCCCTTGGCCTTCCGCTTCTGGCCTTTGTATTGGATAAGTTGGTGGTTGGTTCTGCGGTAGCCGTCGCTTTTATTTTGCAAGCTGAATTTCGTCGTCTTCTGGAGCAAATCGGTCGAGGGGAAATCTTGCAACTCTTTTTGCCTTCTCGGGACGCCCTTCCTAAACCTGATAATGTCATTGATGAGATGGTAGACGCTGTTAAAGAACTTTCTCAAAATCGTACAGGTGCTTTACTAATCTTAGAGACAACTCAACCGATCGATGAGCGGGACTTTTCGGTGCCGGGGGTCAAATTGAATGCTGAGGTTTCTAAAGAGCTACTGCAAACCATTTTTCAAACTAGCACCCTGCTGCACGATGGCGCAGTGCTAATTCGGGCCTCGCGGATTGTGGCGGCGGGGGTTATTTTGCCAATTTCAGAGCGCACGGCCTCTCGACAACTGGGGACTCGTCATCGGGCCGCCATGGGAATTACAGAGCGGGTGGAAAATTGCCTCTGCATCGTTGTATCGGAAGAGACCGGCTCCATCTCCATAGCAGAGCGTGGGATACTTAACCGGCCCTTGACCAGTAGTAAGCTGAGGGAGCTATTAAGAGCGAAATTCGCCCAATCTGTTGATCGTGACGCTGTGGCGCCCCAACTCCGTAGTTTGGGTCGGCAACTCAGAATTCAAATATCTAGATTCTTTTCACGTCTTTTCCGCCTTCCATCATCGGCTTCACGGGAGAAAAAATGACAGCTAAGCCAATCATCCGACAAGTGTTGCCTGCGGATCTAAGTCAGGATCGTCTACCCAGACATGTGGCCGTCATTATGGATGGCAATGGCCGCTGGGCTAAAAATCGAGGCTTACCTCGGATCATGGGACATCGTCGCGGCGTAGACACTCTGAAAAGGGTACTCCGCTACTGTAGCGACTGGGGGGTTCGGGCCTTAACGGCCTATGCCTTTTCTACCGAAAATTGGGGTCGCCCGCTAGAAGAAGTTGATTTTCTCATGACCTTGTTTGAGCGAGTTCTCAGACAGGAATTAGCGGAGATGATGGAGGAGGATGTCCGGATTAGCTTTGTGGGAAATTTGGCGGCGCTGCCGCAATCGCTCCGGGCTGAGATTGACCGTGCTGTTACCCAGACGACTGGCAATCAAGGCATTCAGTTTACGGTGGCGACTAATTATGGCGGACGTCAGGAAATTATCCAGGCGTGTCGGGCGATCGCAATCAAGGTGCAACAAGGTCATATCCAGCCAGAAGACATTGATGAAACCCTATTCACCCACCACCTATACACTGCCGAAATTGGCGATCCTGACCTATTAATTCGCACCAGTGGAGAGATGCGTATCAGTAACTTTCTCCTCTGGCAACTGGCCTACGCCGAGATTTACGTCACCAAAACCCTCTGGCCCGACTTTGACCAAACCGAATTTCATCAAGCCCTGTATGACTATCAACAGCGGGATCGGCGGTTTGGCAAGGTGCGATAGGAATAGGAAGCAGGGGGAGATAGAGAAGCAGAGGGATATGGGGGAAATAGGGAAGTTCAAATCCAAAATCTAAAATCCAAAATCACCCTTGCCCTCGCCCTCTAAGGCCCTGCAAAAACTGCTTCTTCCAGGTCTTGACGACTGAGAGAATATTTGAAGGTGCGTTGAATATCTTGGCCTTCGGGGCCAGCACGGGTGTAGCGAACAACTAAGGAATCAATATCCAGGATTAATTCGGCTTGCCAATCAGGACGAGTCAGAGACCAACAGTGAAGATCAGTCGGATCTTGCTGACAGCCTTGGGCAATCAGCCATTGTTCAATGTCCGGTAGCGGATGGTTGTAGAGGGGGGTGTCTGAGGGAGGAAGCGCCATAAACAATGCAAAATTTTAATCTTGGATTTGATTGAGAATTTGATTTGATCCGTCCGTTTGTCCTGAGGATATTGATTGATCGATAGACGATTTCGATTGATTGATAACTGACGGTAGATCTTTGGTTTTTTTTCTATCGAAAGGAGTGTCTAGGAATGAAGGGGGGGAGTCTTCTAATGGCAGGAGGGAATCTTCCAATAAAGGGAGTGACTCGAGTGGGGTTTCGATTCCCACTTGTTTCTCAACCCTTTCTTTGATGCTGAAGTCATTAGAAAGTGGAGTTTCGATTCCCATTTGTTTCTC
>JAKSDM010001712.1 GCA_022360135.1 Pseudanabaenales cyanobacterium
ATGCTGGAGGACTCCGTTCACTAACGTTCCTGCTACCTAAGGACAACCCTGGAATCAAGTCAACCTCTTATGCAATAACCTGAGCACTGATTCAAAAATTTATTCTAGACTCATGGCAAAAATCAGCGAACCGGCAGTTCTACGGCCGAGGCTAAGGTTAAAAGCAGCGCCATCGCAGAAACCTTCGCCAACTGTCCTTTTCAGCAACAGTGTACTACTAGGCGCCAGGGGCGTAGTGTTTCGAACCATCCGGATGAGCAATTGTTTGTCAAATTACACCAACGTCAAGTCGCCCCAGCCGATCGCGCTCAACTGCGTCAAGGAGTTCAGGCGACGCATACCTTAACTTTATCAATCGTGATGGCTGGGATTACCGCCATGAGTCTCCTGGAGTTGACGCCCGAACAGTGGATGCCTAATTCGTCGCAGCTTGCAGATCGCCCCGCTCTACCTGATAGAGGTATCCCGACAGAACGCGAACCTGCCGGAACACGAGCTCCCTGTGCGGAAATAGAGATGCCGTTGACTTCCCCGGCGCACGTACAGTGGATACCCAACTCGTTGAAGCTTGAAGATCAGCGCCCTGATCCACCCGATAGAGGTATCCCGACGGAACGCGAACCTGCCGGAACACGAGCCCCCTGTGTGGAAACAGAGATGCCGTTTACTCCCCTGCCACAGAGCACGGATAGTAGTTTAGGTTATCGCCACCAGCCTCTGTCCAATAACGGATTGGGACAGGCGCTGTTAACCCAGTCAACTGAGGAGTAGCGCATCATCGGCTAGTGGTTCACCCTGCTGCGCCTCAAATTGTTGTAGAAGATCGGCTACCGTTAGCCCCTCTCGTTTTGAACCGAATACATCGAAGAGAATCCGACCTTCATGGAGCATAATTGTGCGATCGCCCAAGTCTAGAGCCTGCCGCATACTATGAGTAACCATGAGGGTTGTGAGCTGTTGTTCCGCCACAATATCACGCGTCAGGTCAAGAATGTATGTCGCCGTCTTGGGGTCAAGGGCGGCGGTATGCTCATCTAACAATAAAACTGTTTGAGGCGCTAAGGTTGACATCACCAGACTAACCGCTTGACGTTGCCCGCCAGATAGCAATCCCATGCGATCGCCGAGTCGCTTTTCCAGACCTAAGCCTAGGCGGGCTAAGCGCTCCTGGAGCATTGTCCTCAAAGACCGATTCAAGGCAGGTCTTAAACCGCGTTGTCGCCCTCGACTATGGGCTAAAACCAGATTTTCCTCAACCGTGAGTTCAGCGCAAGATCCCATCAGTGGATTTTGAAACACCCGCGCCACTAATTTGGCTCGTCGAGCCGAGGACCAAAAGGTGACATCTTGGTCGCCAATCAAAACCCGACCTTGGTCAGGTGTGACATCGCCACTCAGTACATTCAGCAAGGTCGATTTCCCAGCGCCATTGCCGCCAATAACCGTGACAAATTGACCCGTCGGAATCGTCAAGTCAATGTCGTCGATGGCGCGCTTGACAAGAGGTGTGCCAGGGTCGAACGTTACTTGGATGGCATTGAGATGAATCATTTTCAATCTCGTTGAGTACTCATGGTTAGGGCTGACATAAGGGCTAATAAGGGGGAGCGGAGAGATTTTCAGCGGAGAGATTTCAGCGGGACCGATAGTTCAATTGTCGGCGCTTGCGGAAAGCCTGCAAAGCGTTGCCTGAATTGGGCGCCACCAGCGCAATCACCACCAGGATGGCGGTAACCAGCTTCAGGTCTTGCGCTTGGAAGCCAAGAAAGTCAACATTGAGGGCCAGGGCAATGGCGAGTCGATAAACAATTGAACCCAGAATGACGCCTAGAGTGGCGCGCTGCACCGTTAATCCAGGTATCAAAACCCCGCCCAAAATCACCGTTGCTAAGCCAGCCACAACCGTCCCTACTCCTAGGCTAACATCCGCAAAGCCATAAATCTGGGCGAATAAAGCGCCAGCTAAAGCCGCCAGGGCATTGCTCATGGCCATTCCCAGCAGGATCAGTTGGTCGGTTGAGATCCCTTGGGCTTTAGCCATATTGGGATTCAGCCCCGTCGCCCGCATCGCTAACCCCATTTCTGAACTGAGAAAGGCGTCAACCCCAACTTTTATGATGGCCAAAGCGATCAGCAGGATGATTGGCGTTTCTAACCACGGGGGTAGGTGGATAAAGGGAAGCGCCAATCTGTCGAAAAGGGTGGATTGTCCCAGCAGCGCTACATTCGGTTTGCCCATAATGCGGAGATTGATGGAGTAGAGGGCGATCATGGTGAGAATGCTGGCCAGCAGATTCAAGATTTTAAGCTGCACACTCAACCAAGCCGTACACAATCCAGCCAGTCCCCCAGCAAGCATCGCTAGGGCAGTTGCGATAAAGGGATCGATCCCCTGCACTATGAATGTCGCCGCTACAGCGGCGCCGAGTGGAAAACTCCCGTCAACGGTTAAGTCAGGAAACCTCAACACGCGAAAGGATAAATAGACTCCCAGACTAAGAAACCCGTAGAGCAGACCCGTTTCTATAGCTCCCCAAAAAGCAACTGCGCTCATAACTCCAAATCCTGTACAAAAACGTTAGACTGCTAGAACGTTTCAAACACCTCATCCGCTCTAGAGACTACACTTTCAGGAATAATCACGCCCATTGCTTTGGCGGCGCTTAGATTCAAGGAGAGTTCAAGCTTCTCAGCCATTTCTACTGGCATATCACCGGGCTTCTCACCCCCAAACACGCGGAGCGCCATTTGGCCGGTTTGTCTACCGATGTCATAGTAGTTGAAGCTCAGAGTGGCGATCGCACCCCGTTTCACCGTGTCTGTATCTCCTGCAAACACGGGCAGTTGATTGTCGAGCCCCACCTGAATCACCGACTCTGCGGCAGTAGCCACTGTATTGTCGATGGGGATATAGATGACATCTACTTTCCCCACCAAGCTTCGGGCCG
>JAKSDM010001302.1 GCA_022360135.1 Pseudanabaenales cyanobacterium
AATGGCAGTGCATTTGATCTGTCACTTACAATTGCATCGGCAAGCAGTAGAGATTGCTTGAGCCGTATACAGTGAAAGTTGTACGTACGGTTCTGAGGGGAGGGGATAGGCTATATATAAAACCTGTCCCTTTACCCGACGCTTTCAATAGTCATAATGCAGGATTGTTTAGAGAGAAACACATTGAAGAAGGTAGAAGACAATTTGACCTTCGCGAACGCCTCCACTGCAACCGTATGCCTTAACCTAATCTTTCTCAAATCCACATGAACCTTTCGAATATGGCTAGGAAATTCTTTTCTTCATCCATACAAGATTTAGAGGCATTGTTCAAAAAGCAGAACGATAGCATCGAATTTCTTCAGGCATTACAAGGGGAGTTGAGGCATCGAAGAACGAGGCGCGCAGCAAAATTGCTCAATCAGGTCACGGAGCGTCTCACGGCACTGAAATCTGGGATATCGCCACACGAGCAGACTTCGCAGGAATTTCCACTCTTTCAAAAGTATCAAAATCAATCGAACTCCCAGGCTAACACGAATCAGCCACCGCATGCTCCTCAGCCGCCACCCGCTAAAGCTCCTGCGATGATCGAAACCCCACGAATAGAGGCAAGGCTCCCTTTGCCGCTGATTACTAACCGACCAGAAGAGGTTCTCTCGGCTTGGACGGCGTTAGAAGTTCTTTCGCCACCTGCTTACGTCCGGCCAGAAGATTTGGCTGGTGGTGATCGGACGCGCGTTGCCGCACTAAGCGAATCTGCGCTTCCATGGAAGCGAGGTGAGAAGTCACGGCCAAATCAACGTCTCTACTATCAGATTGTTCTTGGCTCATTAAAGATGGAGCCAGTGGTAGAGCGGCTCATTGAGCAGTACGGCGACACTCGCCCAGAGAAGTCAGGCGCGCGCGGAAAGGCAGTTCTTGCTGTTGTCATGGTTGACCCTCAAGGGCGGCTCATTGATTCGCCTGTGGTCAGCATTGCCAGTTTCGGCTGGGGAGTGATTTCTGCATTAAGTGGCGAGCTGACTAACCTTGCGCAGTGGCCGGAGGTTGAGCCAAAGTTGGTGGAACGAATCGAGAAGCTTCTTCTGGGTTTGGTAAGAGGAGATAAGGAGGAAGAGGAACTCAGGCATAACCCGATCTCTCGAGCGATGTTGTGCACCGCCTACCAGGCGCTTACACGTGAGCTTGGATTGCCGCAGGAATGGATTGAACCGCCAGTGTTTGCAATTCGCTCCTAAGTAGGTAGGGGCTGAAACCCTCAGCTATGTAAACGAATGTAAATAAGGCTGAAAACCTTTTACAGCTAGGAGATTTGGCGATTTTACAGAATCCAATTTAACAGAGACTATTAAGCCCTACCTACTTATGTCTATTTCAAAGACCCCAATCCGCCAGAATCAATACTGCTCAACAGCTTTTTTCTCAAGGATCTCACCCTTGCACGGCAGCTATTTTCCGAAGGCAAAGCCACGCGGAACCTCCGACGCTATCTTGGCGTTGAGCGTCTACATAACAGCCAGGATATGCTGTGTAGCACCACTGCATTATCAGAGGCTGTAAGCCCCGAATTCACTCAATTGGCGCGCTGGCCAGGGCAGGGACGCCACCCACTCGTCTTACTCCAACAAGTAGCCGTCAACCTGGCATTCCGTGAGACGAAGGCTGGTGGTATTCTCGGCATCAATGGGCCACCTGGAACTGGCAAGACGACGTTGCTTCGAGACTTGGTTGCTGGAGTAATTGCTCAGAGAGCGGAGGCGATGGCGAAGTTCGACGACCCTGAGATGGCATTCAAACATTCTGGGCAAAGGCTCAGAGCTGGCAATAGCTGGATTCACCTTTACCATCTGACTGCATCTCTGCGCGGCTTTGAAATGATGGTCGCATCATCAAACAACAAAGCCGTTGAGAATGTGAGTGCCGAGCTTCCAGGGATCGGCGCTATCTCAAACGATGCACTAGAGCTGCGCTATTTCAAGACACTGTCTGACACGCTACATCAATCTGATACGTGGGGGGCGATAGCTGCTGTACTAGGCAATGCGAAGAATCGCCACCGATTCAAACAGTCCTTTTGGTGGGACAAGGAAAGCGGACTGAATAGTTATTTATGGGCTGTTGCAGGTTCGGTGAAGAAAGTAGAGATAACTGCTCCAGGAACGGGGTATGTTGAGCGTCGAACACCACGCATCGTCGAAGCAGAACAGCCACCATCTAACCGCGAAGAAGCTCTCGAAAGGTGGAAGAGCGCGCGGGAGCAATTCCTGAGTGCTTTAGACAAAAGCCGTCAGTATCAAACATGGTTAGAGAGCCTGCGCACTGAGTTAGCGGGACTGCCAGCGTTGGCCCAGTCCGAAGCTAGCAAGGCAGTAAAGCGTGATGCCGCCATTGAAAATACCCGACAGGTCGAGGCGGTAGCGGCAACAGTACGGCAAGCAGAGTCTGAATCATTATGTCAGCTTCAAAGGGTAGGCAAAGAACTTCATACGCATAGCTTAGCAAAGCCAGGATGTTGGGCACGATTGTTTAAAAGGCGCGTAGCGCGCGAATGGTCGAACAAGTTGACATTACTCTATGCCAATCATCGTGAAGTAGAGACGCAACACACCAAAACAACTGTGGAACGCCTTCACATCGAAGATAAACTCCGGCGAGCACGGCTAGAACAACAGAAAACTAAAACTGAATGGGAATCTGTCTATGACCAACTTCAGCAGGTAAGGCGACAACTCGCTGAAGCTCAACAGAAATATGGGGTCGCTTTTACGGATGCCGCATTCTTCGAACTTGAGCACGGCAAGCGGCACCAAACAACTCCGTGGTTTCCTCCAGCTGCCCAACGCCTGCGCGATGATGTTTTCATCTCAGCTATGGCATTGCACCGTGCTTTCATTGATGCGGCTGCCAAGCCTTTGCGTCATAACATCGGTGCCTTGATGAACGTGTTCACAACGCAGACACTGGGCGATGTCGAGAAGCAGGCTTTACTGCCAGACTTGTGGTCTTCACTCTTTCTCGTGGCGCCACTGATCTCAACGACTTTTGCTTCTGTCAACCGCATGCTAGGCAAGCCACCCCTCGAAAGCCTTGGCTGGTTACTTGTGGATGAAGCTGGACAGGCATTACCGCAATCTGCCGTTGGCGCGCTCTTGCGAACTCGCCGCGCTGTCATTGTTGGTGACCCTGTGCAGATTGAGCCAGTGGTCGTGCTGCCTAATACGTTGACGAATGCTATTTGTCGTCGTTTCGGAGTGGATCCTGACCACTATGCGGCTCCATCAACTTCGGTACAGACGCTCGCTGACGCTGCGTCCACCTACACCAGTGAGTTCCAAACCAGAGTCGGTAGTCGCAGTGTTGGCGTGCCGTTACTGGTACATCGGCGATGTTCAGAGCCGATGTTTAGTATCTCCAACGCGATAGCATATTCTGATATGATGGTGTCTGCGAAATCACCCAAATCGTCTAAATATCCGAGATCTGCTTGGGCCTTCCAGATGGATTCACGTCGATGGTAGTGGTGAGGACAAATGGTGCCCAGAAGAGGGGAATGAGGTGCTGCGCTTGCTCCGTCAAATGGCCCAGGCGAACGTGAAACCAGACCTCTATATCATCACGCCATTTCTCATTGTCGCAAATCGCATGCGCCAAACCGTGCGTGAAAGCGGAGTGCTCAAAGATTGGGTTGACCAGGACAATTGGCGCTGGACCAGCGAGCGAATCGGCACCGTGCATACAGTACAAGGTCGCGAAGCTGAGGCAGTGATTCTCGTTTTGGGTGCACCTTACCCTACTCAGACTGGAGCTCGTAACTGGGCTGGCGGACGTCCGAACTTGCTTAATGTGACCGTCACCCGAGCAAAGGAAGTCATTTACGTCATTGGTAACCGGCAACTTTGGCGGGAGGCTGGTTTGTTTCGAGAACTAGATAAACGTCTTTCTTAAGTCGAGCTAACCTAAGCCGATGCCTAGGAAGTTTCTTGCGAGTGGCGGGATTCATGGATGATCCGGAAGGGGGGCCTAACCAAGCGCTGCAACGACGAATCCGGGTTAATTGGCTTTGAACAATAGCTCTTACCGCCGTTGAGAAAATTCGTAGGATGGGTTAGCGAAGCGAAACCCGTGTGGGCGCTGGGTTTCGCATGTTCAACCTAATCTATGATGGCAAGATGTGTCAGTCAACCAGAGCCAAGGGGCTTTGCTACCGCTCATCTTTGCCGTTAGGCGTAAAACGAGTTGAGAAGAGGTAACAATGCAGCAGGATGTCGAAGACGCAAAAAGGGAATTCCGTTCGCTATTGGAGAACGGAGCTTGCCATGAATCCATCATCACACACCTTCTTCTCTCTCCGCTCTGTGCTAGCACTTTCAATAGACGACGTTGGGTGGGTTCTTTGGAATATCTGCGATCGATACGCAATGCTGAGAGACCCAGAGAGTCAGTATAGGTATCAATCCGAGTTTCATGAATGGAGCAAAACCCATTTTTATCCGATTCGACTTCACTGGGTTGTGTCCGACGCAACCCAAGCACTCACAATAATTGGCGGGGGATATCCGGACTTCTGGTGGCGCTGCTACGAATTCGCCAACAAAAGGTCTCCTGTTATGGCGACGAATCGGACTGTTCGCTTTGAGTCTCACAGGGCAAACGCAGCCGCATATACCTGTTTTCGTCAGTTCAGTCGTGCTGAAACGGCATTAGGATTAATCGAGGAGCTCCTTGCTGAAGATCCGGGGTGGGTAAATCACAACTTTGCAGAAATTACATTTGCGACCCTCTTAGTTGACTTTCACCATACTACGGGCCTACCGTGTACACACAAGTCGGTTGTACAGTAGGGGAACGGAATTTGAGCAAGGTGCAAGTTGTGAATAACCCAATTCTGATTCATGCTGAACAAGTTAAGGGGCAAGCGTTTGGAGACCCTCGATTAGTAAAAAGGGGGC
>JAKSDM010001781.1 GCA_022360135.1 Pseudanabaenales cyanobacterium
AACAATATTGCCCTACAGCAAGCTAAAGACCAATTAGCGGAGTACAGCCGCACCCTGGAGCAAAAAGTTTCAGAACGCACCCATGAACTCTCACAAACCCTGGAAGTCCTCAAAGCCACCCAAGCCGAACTGATCTTTGAAAACGAGTTACTCAAGAGCGCCGACCAACCCTCCATCTTCGACTATCAAGTGGGGGGAAGTTTACCCATGGATGCACCGACTTATGTGGTGCGTTCCGCCGATCGCCTCCTCTACAAGGCGCTCAAACGCGGCGATTTTTGCTACATCCTCAACCCTCGGCAGATGGGCAAATCCAGCCTGATGGTGCGGATGATGCACCACCTGCAGCATGAAGGGGTTAGCTGTGGGGCGATCGATCTAACCCGCATTGGCAGCGAAACCATCACCCCCGAGCAATGGTACAAGGGGCTAACGGTAGAACTCTGGCGCAGTTTTGGTTTGCTCAGGCGGGTTAATCTCAAAACCTGGTGGAAAGAACAAGCGGATCTTGCTCCGGTGCAGAAATTATGCCAGTTTATCGAAGAAATTTTGCTGCCGGAAGCGGATCAACAAGCCGACGCTGACCCTAAAAATCTAGTCATTTTTGTCGATGAAATTGATAGCGTCTTAAGCCTGAATTTCCCCGTGAATGACTTTTTTGCCCTGGTTCGCTCCTGCTACAATCAGCGCAGTCTCGATCCCAAGTATCGTCGTTTAACCTTTGCCTTTTTCGGCGTCGCCACCCTGAGCGATTTAATCACCGATCATCAGAGCACCCCCTTCAACATTGGCCAAGCCATTCAACTGGAGGGCTTTAAAGAGCACGAAGCGCAACCTTTACTGCAAGGCTTGACCGAGACAGTCAGCCAGCCTCAGATTGTGCTGAAACAGGTGTTAGCCTGGACCAATGGTCAGCCTTTTTTGACCCAAAAGCTCTGTCAATTCATCCGCAACGCCGCCTCGCCTATCCCCTCCAACCAAGAAGCCGAATGGATTGAAAATTTAGTGCGCGCCAAAGTAATCGATAAGTGGGAATCCCAGGATGAACCCGAGCATTTGAGAACTATCCGCGATCGCCTGTTCCAGAGCAAACAATCCGCCCAGCTCCTAGACCTCTATCGACAAATTGTGCGTCAAGGCGAGATTGCGTCAGCGGATAGTCCAGTAGAAAGAGAATTGCTTTTGTCGGGGCTAGTGGTCAAGCAACAGGGAACTTTGAAAGTCCAAAACCGGATTTATGAAACAATCTTTGTTTGATTTCTGGAATATCTACTTGCGTTTTAGCCAGATGCCTTTCAGTCCCGCTGTTTTTGCGCCCTCATAATCCTGTTCATAGCTATCTCCCACATGCCAGGCTTCTGAGGCCAGACAGTCGTGCTTCTGTAGGGCCGTTGTAAATACCAGCGGATCGGGCTTGGCGGCGCCGACCTCAGTGGAAATGGTGACCGACTTAAAA
>JAKSDM010000547.1 GCA_022360135.1 Pseudanabaenales cyanobacterium
CAGCTTGGGAAGCTGACGTTCTACCACTGAACTACATCCGCAAAGGAATGATTAGGGGTTATAGCCTCCAGATTAACTGCTAATTATAGGTCTTATTGCTCACAGATTGCTTAGATACTTGAGGTTCTTTAAGGTTGGGATTAAGATTGGGGTTTGCCAATGCCATTTAAGCTCGACTAAGGAATAAACGATATAAAGCTAGAATTTACCAAATAGATTTACGAAATGCCATCTTATGTCATTAAGTCTCATTAAAAAAAATATCTTTGTTATCTTACGTGCAATCACCAAGAGTTGACTAAAAATTATGTCAAAACTCATCACATCTGTTGACTGGAATCACACACGTAAGGATTTCCAGCTGTTCAAATAAGAATTAAGGGGCTCAGAAGCAGAATCCATCCATGCAAATTGGTCTGAAACCGCAATATCTCTTAGTCAAAGGCATTGCAGCTTAGTCTGCAACCGCTGTATTCTCTTAACAAAGGTATTGCAACTATTGAAAAAGTATTGCGGTCCGCCTTCTACTCCAGGTTACTGAAATGTTCTCACCCATCCCCATCCGTTAAAGTGAGCGCCTAGCATGTTTAACGCAACTGAGATTCTAATCTCTGACTTTGTTGAGAAACTCAGATCTGGCTACCATCGCACCTATGGCGGCCTCAAGCCTGACTATGAAGATATCATCGCCTGGGCAGGCAGCATGGCCCTGGAGAATATCGCTAATAGCGACGCCCTTTATCATAACGTTGAACATACCATTCTGGTGACTTTGGTGGGTCAGGAAATCCTCAGGGGCAAACATATTCGCGAAGGCGGGGTTACCTGCGAGAATTGGTTACATTTTATTATTTCCCTGGCCTGTCATGATATTGGCTATGTCAAAGGGGTTTGTCGAGATGACCGCGATCGCGAAGGGATTTACGCCACTGGCAAAGATGGCGAAGTGGTTCATCTGCCGCCTAGCTCCACCGATGCATCACTCACTCCGTACCATGTGGATCGGGGCAAGTTGTTTATTGGGGAGCGATTTGGGAACAACAAGCTAATTGATGCGGAGGTCATTAAGCGTAATATAGAACTGACCCGATTTCCAGTACCTAAAGAGGAAGATCATCAAGACACTAAGAATTACCCTGGGCTGCTGCGAGCAGCAGACTTGATTGGGCAATTAAGCGATCCTCGTTATCTGAAGAAAATCAGCGCCTTATTTTACGAATTTGAGGAAACCGGTCAGAATAAATATCTCAGTTATAGCCATCCCGGTGATTTGCGTCATAACTATCCCAAGTTTTATTGGAACGTTGTGCATCCCTATGTTCAGGACGGACTGCGTTATCTCTCCCTGACTCAAGAGGGCAAGCAAATTATCGCTAACCTATACTCAAATGTGTTCGTAGTTGAAAACGAACAACTTGTAACGCCAACTTAACCTGAGTTCCCATATGACCTGGCGGCAGAAGCTTCAACGCAACCCACTTGCTCGGTTTGGAGCAATCATTCTCATCCTTTTCTACCTCACCGTCCTATTGGGTGATTTTGTCGCCCCCTACGATCCCTACGACTCTCAACCCAATGGATCTCTACTTCCCCCAACCCAAGTCTATTGGCGCAACCAAGAGACCGGACGGTGGATTGGCCCCCATGTGTATCCCACTACCCAAGGTCCCGTTGATCTGGAGACGGGCGATCGCGAGGTTACGGTAGACTACGGCCAACCTTCTCCCCTACGTCTCTTTGTTAAGGGAGCTGATTATAAAGCCTTTAAACTGGTCTTGCCGCTACCGACCCAATTCTCTTTGTCGGAGCCCAAGTTCGAAGAGATGGAGTTGATTCCAGGGATTCCAGGGAATCGCCATTTGTTTGGCGCAGTAGGACCCGGGAAACTAAACCTACTCGGCACCGATGAACAGGCGCGAGACCAGTTTAGCCGTCTGGTGTACGGGGGGCGGGTCAGTCTTAGCATTGGTCTGGTGGGGATTATCATTTCTTTCCCCATGGGAATGCTGGTTGGCGGTATTTCAGGCTACTTTGGCGGCATTATCGATGCAGTCTTAATGCGCTTGGTGGAAGTATTGATGACGATCCCCGGCATTTATTTACTGGTCGCCCTGGCGGCGGTATTGCCGCCTAGCCTGACAAGCGCTCAGCGCTTTCTGCTGATTGTGTTGATTACCTCTTTTGTCAGATGGGCCGGGCTGGCGCGGGTAATCCGAGGGCAAGTGCTTTCAGTTAAGGAGCGTGAATTTGTTCAAGCAACTCAAGCTATGGGCGGCCGGTCTCTCTATATCATTATCCGCCATGTTCTACCCCAAACTGCAACCTATGTGATTATTTCCGCCACCCTGGCAGTGCCGGGTTTCATCGTGGCCGAAGCGGTGCTGAGTCTGATTGGTCTAGGGATTCAGCAACCTGACCCTTCCTGGGGCAATATGCTCTCTTCGGCCACAAACGCTTCAATCCTAGTCCTGCAACCCTGGCTAATCTGGCCCCCTGCTTTCCTAATCGTTTCCACCGTTCTGGCCTTTAATCTCCTCGGAGATGGTTTGAGGGATGCATTGGATCCTAGAAGTTTGAAGCAGTGAGGGATTAGGGATTAAATGCAGGCCATTCCTGATAATCTGAACCATAGATGCTTTATCAGCAATAGATGCTTTATCAGCAATAGATCGCTTTGGTTAATCAAGGGTTGAGCTTTCGTGTATGTTGCGTATTGCTTTAGGAATTCTTCTGTCAATTTGTCTGGCGGCCTGTGGTTTGACGGCTGAGGGGCCGCCTAAGGCTGTGGTGGAAAGCGCGATCGCGCTGCAGTTTAGCCAAACCCAACAGGAAATTTTACAGCTGCTGACCCCCAAAGCGCATCAGACGCCAGACTTTACCATTAGCCAGGTCAAGATCAAGCGGCAAACGCCAGTGTCCATCCTAGACGCGTCTGCTTATCGGGTGGAGGGCACCTTTGATCTGAAGCTTAATTTGTCCACTCGCCAGGTTTCAGATCAGAAAACGCCTTTCGAGGTTTATCTTCAACCTCAACCCGATGGCGAAACCTGGCGACTCGCCCGCCCGGCTGACCCGAAGAATGCCGAATCTGGTTGGATTACCTACCTGATTGAGACGCCTGGATGAGGAGGTAGGGGAGAAGAGGAGATGGGGGAGATGGGGAGGATGGGGGAGATGGGGAATGGGGGAGATGGGGGAGATAGGGGAGATTTCTTCCATCTCAGGCAGACTTGGAAACCAGTAAAAGGACTGCTATTGCTGTAGGGAGCCAATGCTAATTGGCTGGGCTGTCCATCTAACAAAGACTACCAAGGGCGGATTCCAGCAAAGTATTGTCTGAGGGAAAGGGCAAAATTGGAAATAGTCCCGGATCTGCACCATTGCAGTAATGCCCTCAATGGAGACCGATGCACGCCCCGTGTGAGAGGGGGTGGAAGTTACATTCCTTTATCTACCCAGTCATCAACTCCATTGCCTAAACAAATAGAATCGGGCGCACAACCAAAGTTTTACTCAGCTGGCGCCCGATTCCATCGTTATCCAATATCGAGAGAGGTCTAAATAGCAGCTTGTAAGCAGAGAAGCAGAGGATGAAATGATACTATTGCTCAGTCAACCGAGTGAGCAGTCGATTAGACCGATCCACAAACGACGTCATCCCTTCTGCGTCAAACCCCTTCTGAGCCATCAACGCCAGATCATACACTTGCTGACAGATCAAAGTCGCCATCTCACCTGAGGGAGAAGCCTCCCCACTTACCTGCACAATCGTACCCTGACCCAATTTGGCCAGATTTTGAATCAGCGGGTGAGCCGTATTCACCATCAGGATATGTTCTTCAGGGAAATCAGCATTTTGCTGTTGCATCAAGGCAGTCATTTCCTGGAGACGTCGCATGGCTTCTGGCAACAATACCATTGCTGGCGGCGCTTTCTGCGGATCGTCAGACTTAAGGGATTCAGTGCGGATGGTCAGTTTGGGACGATTGAGCGCTTTTTCGAACAGTTCCTTGATCTGTTCGCTGCGAGTCTTATTAGTCGTGGGGTCAACAATCTCCCCAGACTTATCGCCATCAATCAGGGTTTGATCAATGTCCGCGTCCACTCGAGCAAATTTTACGTCAGAATACTCTCGCTCCAAGAAAGAGATGAAGTGGGTATCAATGAAAGAATCCATAAACAGAACTTCTAACCCCTGGCTTTGATGCAGCCCAATGTAGGTTGCTTGGGAAACTTCATCGGTGGCGTAAAAAACCCGATTTTCGTGATGGTCTTTATTGCGCTCTAAGTATTCTTTGAGGGTGGTGTAGAAAGCGCCCTTGTCGTCAGTGGCGGATTTGGCGTCGGATGCATCTGAGGAGACTTCCTGCCAGGCGTCGCCCTCATCCTGTTGAACTTCTACGGTGGGCTGTTTTTCCTCCTCAGGCTGATCCTCGCCCAGCTTAGCGGTGGTGCGGAAAACTAAGATATCCTCAACCTGTTTCTTGAATTTATCGTCGTTCAGTGACCCAAACTTGACGAAGGCGCCCAGATCCTGCCAGCAGCGAATGTATTCAGAGCGATCATCCCGATACAGCTCTTTGAGGCGATCGCCGACCTTTTTAGCAATATAGTCAGCAATTCGGCGAACGGTGCGATCGTTCTGCAAAAAACTGCGGGAGACATTGAGCGGAATATCCAGACTATCAATCACTCCGCGCAAAGGCATCAAAAACCGAGGAATCACTTCCTCACAATTGTCACTGACAAAAACTTGATTACAGAACAGCTTGATCTGACTCTTGGTGACATCCACATCCGGCTTCAATTTGGGAAAGTAAAGGATGCCATTCACCACAAAGGGATAGTCTGTATTCAGATGCACCCACAGCAGCGGATCTTCCTGAAACGGATAGAGATAGCGATATAACTCTAGATAATCCTCATCTTTGAGAGTGCTGGGAGCCTTTTTCCAGAGCGCCTCTTGCTTATTGATCGACTCGTCTTCCAGTTTGATTGGAACTGGCATGAAGTCGCAATAGGTCTTAACCAGCTGACGGATTCGACTGGATTCTAAATATTCCTGCTCCTCATCCATCAACGTGAGGGTGACTGTTGTGCCATGGGCGGCGCGTTCAGACGAAGACAACTCAAACTGGGTTGTACCGTCACAAGACCAATTAACCGCTTCAGCGCCTTCCTGGTAGGAAAGCGTGTCGATCTCTACTCGATTGGCCACCATAAATGAGGAATAAAAGCCCAGCCCAAAATGACCAATGATGGGTTGATCAGCGGCATCTTTGTATTTGGCGACAAATTCCTCGGCGCTGGAGAAGGCGACCTGGGTAATATACTTCTTGACCTCCTCTGCGGTCATGCGAATACCGTTATCAGAGACACTTAGTTTCTTGGCGTCTTTGTCGAGGGTAATCTGGATTTCGGGGCTCCCAACATCTCCAGAGAACTCTCCTG
>JAKSDM010001791.1 GCA_022360135.1 Pseudanabaenales cyanobacterium
GCCTGCTTGAAAATGCGATCGACCTGGGCTTGGCTAAAGCCCGCATAGCTCTCCTGAGCTATTTTCACACGGTTAATCAAATCTTCCAGAGCCTGAAGCGTGTCAACCCGGTTTTCAACGGGGGAAGATACTGTTGTCATGATGCATTCATCCTTTACCATTCATCCTTTACCATTCATCTTTACTGAACCGTCAAGCCATAACTTTGGAACAGCGTTTTGACCTGTTCAATTTGTTCATTGCTGGGGGGAAGGGTATCTTTAAGCAAATACTCGTAACCCAGTTTTTCCCACTTATAAGCGCCCATTTGATGAAAGGGTAAAACCTCCAATCGTTCAACGTTAGTTAGGGTCGCCACAAACTGGGCTAAGCCTTCAAGGTTGTCAGTCGGATCGGTTAATCCGGGAACCAAGACAAAGCGAATCCATGTTGGTTTTTGAATTTCATTCAGATAGTTGGCTAATCGCAACGTCGGCTTGAGAGAAACATGGGTAACCCGATGATAAAGATCAGGATCAAAGGATTTGATATCGAGCAAGACCAGGTCTGCATGAGGCGTCACCTGCTGAGCGGCGGCCAGGTCGGAAAAGCCCGAGGTATCTAAGGCGGTATGTAGCCCTTGGACTTGGCAACAACGCATCAGCTCGGCGACAAACTCAGGTTGCAGTAGGGGTTCGCCGCCGCTAACGGTGACCCCGCCGCCAGAGGCTTCCAGGTAGGCGCGGTAGCGGAGAATGTCCGCCATCAATGCCGCCACCGTCACCAACCGCCCCCCTGTCACCGCGCGACAGTCAGGATTGTGGCAATACAAACAGCGTAGCGGACAACCCTGAGTAAATACGACGAACCGCAGCCCTGGACCATCAACGGCGCCACAAGTTTCGACCGAGTGGATCCGTCCTGTAATAGAAGCGGTTGGGGCCATAGCAGTCGGTGGCGAAATCAACATGGCGACGAGGGACTAGGGTTTGACCAAGAAAGATACAAGTTGCGTTTTAGAAACGGCTGTTAGAAACGGCTATGGAAGGTCCGATTGACCACATCCAACTGTTGCTCGCGGGTTAATTTAACGAAGTTAACGGCATAACCCGAGACCCGAATCGTCAGTTGTGGATAGCTTTCGGGATGTTCCATGGCGTCGAGCAGCGTCTCGCGATTCAGCACATTGACGTTGATGTGCTGGCCGGTGTTGTGGAAATAGCCATCCAGTAGCCCCACCAGGTTATTGACCTGGTCTACCTCAGTTTTGCCCAGGGCTTGGGGTACGACTGAGAAGGTATAGGAAATACCATCCTGAGCGTGGTGGTAGGGCAACTGAGCCACCGACTCACAGGCTGCGATCGCCCCTTTGGCGTCGCGACCATGCATCGGGTTGGCGCCAGGGGCGAAGGGCTCCCCAGCCTTGCGGCCATCGGGGGTGCCGCCAGTTTTCATGCCGTAGACCACATTGGAAGTAATCGTCAGAATCGATTGGGTCGGAACGGCGTTACGGTAGGTTTTGTGTTGGCGGATATGATCCATAAACCGTCGCACCAA
>JAKSDM010001654.1 GCA_022360135.1 Pseudanabaenales cyanobacterium
GAAATCGAACCCGCGATCGCATCTTTGGTATCTTCATTCTCAATAAAGCGCCTAAGAACTTACCGCTAACCGCTCCCCATCCCTATCTTTCTGAAGGGATGTTTGTCTAGAATTTAGAGATATGAAGCAGTTACATACAACGTCCCCTGTTTTTTGGAGGAAGCTTCCATGAGTAATACCAGTAACTTCCGCGAGGCCATGCGCAAGGCCCAAGGCCAAACCCTGATTGGGCCTAATGTCATCGCCAATGCCCTGCCCTTTGTTGGCGGCGGATTGGTGCTGACCGCGATCGGAACCTACGGTGGACTGGGGGTTATTAGGTCTAACCCTGGTATCTTTATGCCCACTTTTTTGGCGGCCCTGGTACTGGAGTTGATTCTATTCTTTGTGGCTCGCGGGGTGGCTGAGCGCGGAAACAACAGCACAGCACTGCCCCTCTTGGCGACCTATAGCTTTCTCTCTGGGTATACTCTGAGCGGCCTTGTCTACCTAGCCCTCAGCAGTCAAGGAGTTGGCATTTCTGGTGTTGGGTTTGCGGCTTTGGGTTGTGGAATAACTTTCATAGCAGCCCGACAGATTGGCTCGAACCTATCTGACCAAGATGGTATGGCCCTGACTCAAACAGTTCGTCTTGGCATCATCGCCCTGTTTGTTGTGCTGGTTGTCCAACTACTCTTTACTGTTTTCGGTGGACAGACCCCTCAATTTTTAGAAATCGCCATTTCAGGCATAGGGGTGTTGCTGTTTTCCGGAGCCGCTGTCGTCGATTTCTATATCCTGCCCCGCACCTACCAAGACGATCAGTACCTGCCCGCTGCTCTATCGATGTACTTGACCTACATCAATCTGTTCATCTTCATCCTGAGGTTGTTGATTGCGATTAATCGGGATTAGGAATTAGCGATTGGCTTCTGGCCATAACGCTTCTGGCTATAAGTTGTTAGTTGTTGGTCGCTAGTTGTTCAGGTTGAGGTTAAAACCTCTAAGATCACTAAAAACTAACCACTAACAACTGCTTTTCCTTACACCCTATACCCAAAACCCTATACCTCTTTCAATTGCCATGCTTGAAACTCTAGAGATCAAACGAGATGTCGAAACGTTGTCTGAGCGCCTGGGTAAAACCCAGGAGTATCTTTGACATCCCTGCATTGGAGGCCAAAATTCAAGATTTAGAGCAGTTAGCTGCTCAACCAGACTTGTGGAATGACCAGACTGCAGCCCAGAAGGTTTTGCAGGAATTGAACGATTGCAAATCTTACCTGAAGCAGCTAGAGCAATGGCGCAATAGTCTTGAGGATACTGAGGCGATTCTAGAGCTGCTAGAACTGGAATCCGATCAAACTTTGCTTCAGGAGGCTCAAAATAATGTCCTTCAGCTCAACCGTGATTTAGACCAATGGGAACTGCAACAGCTCTTATCCGGACCTTATGACACGAGTGGCGCCGTTCTGACGATCAACGCCGGCGCTGGCGGTACGGATGCTCAAGATTGGGCGGAAATGCTACTGAGAATGTATACCCGTTGGGGTGAACGCCAAGGTTACCAAGTGAAACTGGTGGAAATTTCCGAGGGGGATGAAGCGGGTTTAAAGTCCGCCACACTGGAGATATTAGGTCGGTATGCCTATGGCTATCTCAAGTCGGAAAAGGGAACCCATCGACTGGTGCGAATTTCTCCTTTCAACGCCAATGGTAAGCGTCAAACTAGCTTCGCTGGCGTAGAGATCATGCCCATCCTAGATCAAGATGTCGAGATCGAAATTCCTGAGAAAGATCTAGAAATCAAAACTTCTCGCTC
>JAKSDM010000274.1 GCA_022360135.1 Pseudanabaenales cyanobacterium
TGTTGAGCCATCCGCGCCACCTGAAGGAATGCCTGGTGATGGAGACTAGCCTGTAAGGGATTGGCAAAGTTAGGCTCCGGCTCCACCAGCGCTATTCGGGCCCCGAGTAATGCGGCTGAGACCGCAGCTTCACGGGCTTCTGGCGTACCTCCTACAATCACCAGGTCATAATCAACAGCCATACCTCATCCTCTTCTAACCACCGCGATCGCACATCATTGAACAGGGGGTTGAACAATAACCGACCATAAGGCTCAATGGTAAACGTTAGACGATGAATCGTTTTCTTTAAGGTTCAGATATCAGTTGATCTCTACGATATTCACGAAAATAAGTACCTGGGCATTGAAAATTTCGCAGAGGCCAAGTGTCATTCCGAGAGAAACGAGGAATCTTAATCTCCCGCTAACGCCTGAGATGCCTCGATTCCGCGTCGCTCCACTCGACATGACATCCTGTTGTTACCGCACATCGACTGTGTAATCAATTTTGCGCAACTACTTAGGTTGGGGAGGACTCAGTCTTCCCCAACCTTCAACCCAGCGCTAAGGAGATTTCCAGAAAATAATTTACCCTTGGTAGGGTGCTGTTAGCGAAGCATAACGCACCGCAGTGCTGGTATTTTTGTTCCTGGAAATCTCCTAAACAGATTTACAAACCTCCACTCAGGCTTGAATGGCGCTGAAATAAGCCATGTGGGCAATGCCCAACCTACGGAATATCAGGGCTTTTAGCGATTTACTAAACTCTTATTTCAGTGCCATTCCACTCAGGCTTAGCGGAGTCGCCAACTTAGTCTTCGTTGTTATCCCCAAGGGAAATCGCTCTACCATCAGTGCGCCAGATTACATAAGTAATGCCGACCCCCTGAGAATTGACATACAAGAACTTACCATCATCAGAGAAGCAAGCGCCAGCAAACTCACTGGTATCAAGGTTGTTCTTAGCAAACTGGAACAACCCTCCTGCGCCATTAATCCCCACAATGTACTGGCTGAAGTTAGGATCTCCTGGATTACCGCCGCTGCCGTCTTCGCACAGGTAGATGACGCCATCAGGCGCTACGGTTATGTTGTCAGGACCATCTAGCAGATTTTGGTCGGTGGATTCGACAATCAGAGTAACCGTTTCAGTCTTGGGGTCGTAGCACATGACTTGACCTTCAGCCGCATCACCAGCGCCGCTGTTTACCCAGTAGTGTAAGCCATTAAATTCCCAGGCCCCCTCACCACGCCAGAAAACCGTAGCGCCCTTGGATTGAGCTTCAAAACGTAGGGTGTCTTCTGCGGGGCTAACATCCTCAAGCTTTACCCAACTTACCTGCAGCGGTTGGCCTAGGAAAGGCAGCATGCTGGCTGCAGCGCCACGACCAAGCCCCCGAGTGTCAACCACTTCGGTTCCTTGAAAAATGCCCGTTGGCAGGGTAGCGCCATTACAGTTGGAAGTCTGGTTCTTATTGATGACCATGGCGTAGAGATCGCCGCCCTCCTGCAGCTGACCCGGGCGAGTAACCCGTCCCCCTCGCTTCACAACGTTCGGAACAAACTTATAGTAACAGCTGTCACCCCGGTCTTCGGTCTCATAGACGATGCCAGAGCGATCAACGGACACTGCCTCGTGGTTCATCCGGCCCATTGCAACTAAAGGAACGGGCTCAACCGCTTCAGTAGCATAGGCAGGAACCTCAAAATTATAACCATGCTTTTTGGTAACTTGGTCATTGTTAGAAGGCGTGGAGATATTTTCCTCGCAGGTAATCCAGGACCCCCAAGGGGTCGGCCCACCCGCACAGTTACGGATGGCGCCTCCTAGTGAAATATAGTGTCTGACTACATTACCGTTATAATCCACGACGATAGTGGAAGTGCCCCCACCGCCAAAACCAGCAGCGTCTCCCTGGAAGGGGTCATACTGTCGGCCATTGGGCGCTAATGATCCGGCCTTATTACCCGCTTCGTCCTCGTCAGGGCTGAGTTCGTGGTTACGGACCAGAATATTGGTGCGAGAACCTTTGGGGCCGGGAAAAACAGCCATGCCGTCATGGTCGCCGGGAACCAGTACACCATCGCTCATCACCTCTCCTCTGATGGAGATGGCCGTATATTGGAAGCCCGTCGGCAGTTCCAGCAAGGGGACGTTACGTAAGTCACCTACACCTGCTACGTTACCCAGTTGACTCGTGTTCATAGGAACCACGGGTGCTAGGGGGCCAAAACCGTCTACCCTAAAGCTGGCAGGAAAGCAATTCTCTTCTTCGTAATCGTTAGCCAAAACCTTGCGGGCATTCAGTATGCCCATGGGCGCCATAGCAGTACCGGCTGCCGCCGCCGCCATCAGCGCAGCAAACTGGCGACGTGAAAGCTTAGACATTATTACCTCTATTCCTCTCAAAACAAACAGCCACGGAGTTGTCAGAGCTAAAAACAGTTGTCTTTAAAACTGTCAATAAGCCCAACATCCACCTTCAAAAATCAAATATTCATGACGACTCTTGGAATCAAAAAAAAGTGATTTATCCGCAGAGAATCGTGAAACCATATGTGTTGAAACACAGGAAATATAAACGTTAATATTCAGCGTTATTTCCAGAAATAATATTCCCATCTCATGAATAAAGACAGGTAAAACTATGGTTAACAAAAGGCTTTCGTTAGTTTAAAAAATTGAATTCCTAGGAAACGAAATTTTCTTGAAAGATTGATTTAATGGTTTGGGTTTCGAGAAAGTAGCAATAAAGTCTTAATTTGAGAATAAGGAGAGTTAAAGGTTATTCCTGATTCAGAAAAACTTTAAATAAAAGGGCGCTAAAATTGTCTCATCTTAATCCTGTTAAGTATTAATACAAATGGAATTTGATCCTGTTAAAGCTGAAATTTATTAGAATAGAAGACCGAGAAGAAAACAAAAAATCTCCTTAATGATCCATAGCTCATTAAGGAGATATTTAAATTATCGGTAGTCTCTAAAGCGTACTTGGAAAGTCGCGTTCAAAAAACTTGGGAATTGCGGTTTGTCATTGCAGCTTTAGCCTACGACAGGTATATGAGCGAATAGGAAATCTCCTAATCATACTCAGCCAGCAGGAACCGAACTGGCGATAAATTTTCGAGTTAATCCAGGGCGTCGATTAACTCAGTCAATTCCTGACTTGACATACGTCCCTCATCCACTGCTGCTTCCGCCGCCTGAATGATTTCAAGCATTGGGTCGACAACTGTCCTTGCGGCCACAGTGACGGGTTCAGAGGCGACAGCTGAGTCCGATCGCTCGACATCCCCAAAGCCTAGTAGGGTATAGGAAATATTCAAGTACTCGGTCCATCTTTTAATGTCAGGTAAAGCTTGCCAATTAGATCGAGAAACCGCTGAGGCGATAAGAGGAACCACCTGGCCATTATATTCCCCTAGGACAGTTATATGAAGCTCTGTCAGATTTGGATCCTGATTGAATTTTTGAATAATTGCACGCTGTGCGGCTGATTCGGCCTGCCTCATTAATGACTCAAAGCTTTCCCCACTATAGGCTGGAATACTGAACGTAAAGTTATCGACTTCTGCATCAGCCGGGAAGGGAGTAAAACCTAGAATCAAAACTAAGATAACTGTGGCGATCGATGTTTTACCAAGCATTTCTATGATTCGAATAAGAGACGCGAGAGACTCAAAAAAGTATCGTGGAGAAAAAAACATTAAATTTAGTATCTACGGAAAATCAAACCCTTTATAGATGAATGGCACTGAAATAAGAGTTTATAAATCGCTAAAAGCCCTGAAATTTCGTAGGGTGGGCATTGCCCACATGGCTTATTTCAGTGCCATTCCTTTATAGATATTTATATATAGAGGTTAACTCAGCGTTAATAAAAGTTTAAATCAATAACAGTCTTCACTAATTCTTGTTAAACAAACAAATGTGAATCATAAGCATATTAGTTAGTGAGGCTTCAACTTAAAGCGAGAAACGATTGCTGAGATAAAATTCAGGAGAATCTAGAATTCAGCTGTCACTTGTCACTTGTCACTTGTCACGTGACCAATAACCAATGACCAACAACGTATCCAACTGTCGGTTCGCTGATTTTCTAGCCCTTTTGTAAAGCTGTATCTGGCGCCTTGATTTGGAAAGACGCTAAATATGGATTTTCTCTCTGAATAGTTTTATTGCATTTAGCTAATTCATATCGGTATATGAAGTGCAATTTATTTCACGAGAGTTTATAGAGTCTGAAACACTTATTTTCTCGTGGAATATGAATTTTCTTTTTTGAGAGTATTCGAACCGACAGATCCAAAGAATGGCTTAATAAACCATGGGATAAAGATCGTGGTATCGAAACCATAGATTAAAATAATTGCCTGGTTTTAGTGCAGGCAGACGTCGAGCAGGTATCCCAAGCGCTTTCATGTCAGGCCACAGTTTGGGTGCTGAACTGTCTGAAGCCCAAGGTGATTTAGTTAGTGTGAGCGGAAACATTTCGACTTGATGATGGAGCCGTAAGCTTATCCCATATTCAACCGCTGCACTAACTGGATAGGTTCTTGTTCACTGGCTGATCGACGACACAAGGCGCTGCGGGGAAGCACCCGGAGAACCTCATCAACTGTAGTAATGCCAGTGGTGACTTTTTCAATCGCAGCCCGGCGAAAATTGAAAAAGTTAATCTCCCGCAAATAACGGTGCAGTTGCGTCATGGCGCCGTCGTAGATAATCTCCCGAATGGGGTCGTCAACCTCAATTAATTCAGCCACTGCTTCTCGCCCAAAGTAGCCAGAGTGAAAACACTTCGGACAGCCTCGACCTCGCAGCCAGTTAGCGGTATTGACTGCTTTAGCGTCTAATCCGAGTAGGCTCAAATCCCGTGAGTGAGGGGTATAGGGTTCAGCACAATGGGGACAGACACGGCGCACCAAACGCTGAGCGATAACGCCCAAAACCGCATCGCTAATCAAGCCGGGATCGGGGCCGATATCCTTAATCCGAGGAATGGCTCCAACGGCGTCATTGGTGTGCAGCGTGGTAAACACCAAATGTCCCGTTAGGGCGGCTCTGATTGCTGTCTCCGCCGTCTCATGGTCGCGCACTTCCCCTACCATGACAATGTCGGGGTCTTGCCGCAAAATTGCCCGCAGACCAGCTGCAAAGGTCATCCCCGCCGCCTCATTCACTTGAGTTTGGGTAATTCGAGGCAGTACATATTCTACGGGGTCTTCGACGGTGACTACATTGACATGCTCGGTGGCGATCGCCTGCAGACTGGTGTAGAGGGTGCTGGTTTTCCCAGATCCAGTAGGCCCCGTGAAAATAATCATGCCCTGGGGCTGCTGCAACCAGGTTTTGTAAGTCGGCAACACCTCCGGTGAAAAGCCCAATTTGGCGATCGTGGTAAACGGATTTTCGCGGGGTAGAAGGCGCACCACCGCCTTTTCTCCGCCCACGCACGGTAACGTGCTGACCCGCATATCCATGCTCAGTTTGACTTGATTATCCCGGGTGTATTGTTCGCCAATGCGGCCATCCTGAGGCCGTCGGCTATCGGAGATATCCATGTCCGCCATTACTTTGAGGGCCACGACCACCCGACGACTGACCTCAGGCGGCAGCATCGTAATGTCGCGCAGCACTCCATCAATCCGATATCGCACCCTCAGACCTTCGGGAGCGGGTTCTAAATGGATATCGCTGGCGCGATGGCGCAAGGCGCTGGAAATGATGGTTTTGATCCGCTCAATCTGGCCATCTGCTTTAGCCAGGGAAAGTTCAGTGGTTTGGCCAATATCCTCAGCGGCGAGTTCTCCTGTCAGTGGATCCAACAGCGGACCAGCCTGGATACGACTGGGATCAAAGTGCCGGGTATGATGCCAGGTCCGATAGCATTTGGCGGTAATCGGAATAATATGGATATCGGTGCGGGTGCGATCGCGCAGTTTCTGCACCGCTTCCTCAGATAAGGTGACTGGACTGCCCAGATAGTAGCAGTTCTGCCAGAGCAACAGGGGCACAACCGGGGGCGGCTTCTGGTCTGGAAAAGCCTGGAAAAA
>JAKSDM010001052.1 GCA_022360135.1 Pseudanabaenales cyanobacterium
ACAAGTTTGGCTTCTCCAAACAGCGAGAGATCTGGTTAAGTGTTGGCCAGAATTGGGAAAGGCTGTGGGCTAAAATTGCTTGGAAAACAGACAATAATTGGACTCGATATCCGAATGAATTTATCTGGGATTTAACAGCGCCGAGTGGTCATTTACCCCTTTCCAATCAACTCAGAGGAGTGCGAGTAATGGCTTCATTATTAAACCATCCAGCCTGGGATAACAGATAAAAATCACAACCTTACAACATTATATATCCGTATATTTGACGAGCCAGGAAATTGCTTTGAAGTAAATCTAAGTATCTTTAATGTCAATTCTGGTTTTTGGTTTTTGGTTTTTAGATTTTGATCGAGAAATCCTAGCTGTCAGAAGATTTTGAAGTCGCTATTTGTAACTAAACCAACCTAAAAACATATCAGAATATTTATTGTTTGACCGTTTAATAAGTTAAAAGTTAGGGAATGCTGTATTAGTAAGAATCTAATGTTCAGCTAGTTTAATGAATTACGGCGCCAGTCACGTCATAGCCTCAGAAATATCAATGGTCGGATCTGCTCGTCATCCATCTTGTCGTCTAAATGGACTCACACCCACTAAACGTGAGCAGTCCCGACTGAAAGTTATGCAAGAACTAGGCTTGTTTGATGTAGAAAACCTGCCAATTTTTGAGGAGGCTGCCCAGACAGCTTGTCAGTTTTTGGCTGCTCCGATCTGTATTCTTAGCGTGCTGGATCAAGCGGATGAAGTCTTTAAGTCAACCGTCGGACTCTCCAGGCTGGGCTTAATGAATAAACTGGCGGCCTCTCGCCGATTACCTCGCCAAGAATCGTTGGGCGCCCATGTTGTAGATAGCGAGCAGGTTTTCACCCTTAGAAACGCCGCTCAACATCCTGCCTTCTCTCGCAGCATTTTGGTTCAGCATTACGGTATTCGGGCCTATCTAGGCGCGCCCCTGATGACTGCTGACGGCTATTGCGTGGGAGCTTTGGCGATTATGGATTTGATCCCTCGCCAATTTACTCCCCAGGAAGTTACTTTTCTAGAACTTAATGCCCGCTGGTGTATGAGCGAATTTGAACGCCATCACCTCTATCAAACCCAGCGGGTTTCAAACTTTAACTCACCGAATCCCCTTACGGCCTCGGTCTGTCAAGCGAGTTCTACTGAAACGGCTTTACATTCTACTATTCATTCGGTTCGGGTTAATTTGATTTCCCAATTGACCCAAGAACTCCGCAATCCACTCACCTCCATCATGGGCATGGCGAGTATGCTGAGTCGAGAGATTTATGGCCCTTTGACAG
>JAKSDM010000226.1 GCA_022360135.1 Pseudanabaenales cyanobacterium
CTTATGAAATTGATTGCCAGGATATCCCGCAGTTTGGGAGTTGCTTTTTTAACGGTTGCTCTGGTTATCGGCGGATTGCTGCTAGGGGTGTCTCCAGCCGATGCCGCAACTGTTGAAGTCAAAATGGGTTCTGATTCTGGCCTGCTGGCATTTGATCCAGCTACAGTAACGATTCAAGCTGGCGACACAGTCAAGTGGGTTAACAACAAGATGGCCCCTCATAATGTCGTCTTCGAAGATTCATCGGCGTCTGCTAAATCCCACAGCAACCTGTCTTTTTCGCCGGGAGAGACTTACTCCTCTACTTTTGACGCCCCAGGGGAATATACCTACTATTGCGAACCTCACCGGGGCGCTGGCATGGTTGGTAAAATCATTGTTGAGTAAAGCTCTACCACCGATTCTAAATGGGTGTTTTTATATACCCAATCTGAGCAAGTAAGTAGCTGGGCATTGAAGCTGTGGGTTAATCCCCAAAATTTTGATGGATCAGGCGGTCAAGCTAGGAGATTTTCAGGAACAAAAATATTAGCACTGCGGTGCCTTACACTTCGCTAACAGCACCCTACCAAGATGCTGCTGGCTAATTCTAATACTTGGAAATATTGGCAAGGCGACGGGGGGTTTTTGCGGCCCCCCAGCCCCCAATTCTGGGGGGGCATATCCTCAAAGTCCCCCAACTTTGGGGGATTTAGGGGGCCTTCAGCCGTTCTCGCGATATTACGAAATAATTCGCCAGCAGCATCAGGATTGGGGGATTTAGGGGGCCTTCAGCCATTCTCGCTAGATTACGAAATAATTCGCCAGCAGCATCTACCAAGGGTCAATTCTTTTCTGGAAATCTCCCTGTTTATCTGCTGTGCATCTTTTCCCAATTCCGGCTCTCAGCTGTAAGCTATTGGCTTTGGTTTGCTCTCAGTAATAATCAAATTAATTCTGGCTAAAGGTGCAGCAATACTGCGCCTTTAGTTTTTTGTGAGTGTATCCTCAACGGGGACCTTCAAATACCCCTAAGCTGACATGACAGAGTTAGGGCAAACCTGCTCACAAGCCGTTTCATTGCGAGTATCGGTTGGTTTCTCAATCATCCCATTGAACGATCCATGGCTTGGAATAGATTGGGTCAAGGGTAAAGGATTGCGAGTATTAATTAGCTGAATGGCTCGGCTCACACTCTCTGGCAAAATCACTACCAAACTGCCAGAATGAGCTTTGTCTAAGGCGGTGTTGATGGCCTCAGTTTCATCTAGAATCAGTTCACAGTAGGGTTCTACGTCAGCTCCTTCAATCCCTCTGACAATCCAATCAGCAACTTCCCCGCGAGGTCTTCCTCGGGTGTCATCGTCTTCCTTGATGATAATGTGATCAAACATCTGAGCCGAGATCTTACCCAAAGTGACAAAGTCCTCATTTCTGCGATCGCCTGGTCCACCGACAACCCCGATACGCTTCCCAGGCCAATTATTGACAAATCCCGCCAACGCTTCATAGCTGGCGGGATTATGGGCGTAATCAACCAGAGCGTGGTACTCACCTAGGTTGAACAAATTCATCCGTCCAGGGGTTTGATCGGCAGATGCCTGGAAACTCAGGAGAGCCGCCCGAATATCTTCAATGCTTACTCCCTGAGCAAACGCCGCCAGACTGGCAGCCAGAGCGTTAGCGATCATAAAAGGCGCCCGTCCCATCATCGTCAAGGGAACATTCACCACCGGTTCAATCCGCAACACCCAATCTCCCTTGAGGATAGACAGGTAGCCATTCTCGTAAACCGCCGCCAGCCCCCCCTGCTGCGTGTGGGTTTTGATCAGGTCTTTCTCTGGATCCATAGAGAAATAAGCAATTTGCGCTTTAACCCGGTTCGCCATCGCGGCCACCAGAGGATCATCGGCATTGAGAACGGCGTAGCCATTGGGTCGGGCCGACTCTACCACAACACTCTTGAGGTGAGCCATGTCTTCAACCGTATCGATATCCCCAATGCCCAAGTGGTCAGCCGCCACATTCAGGACAATCCCAACATCACAGCCATCGAACGCCAGTCCAGCTCGCAGAATACCGCCTCTAGCCGTCTCCAAAACCGCTAACTCCACAGTCGGATCTTGCAGAATTACCTGAGCGCTCTGAGGGCCTGTGGTGTCTCCTGGCTCTACCAGATAATCCCCGATGTAAATGCCGTCTGTGGTTGTATATCCGACCACCTTCTCGGTCTGTTTGAAAATGTGAGCGGTCAGACGGGTGGTTGTGGTTTTACCATTAGTGCCCGTGATCGCAATGATCGGAATTCGAGACGGGCTGCCGGGCGGAAACAACATATTAATCAACGGCTCGGCCACATTATGCGGAATCCCTTCACTGGGAGAAAAATGCATTCGGAAACCGGGTGCGGCGTTCACTTCTACCACAACACCATCTACCTGACGCAGGGGGTGCGAGATATCAGAGGTCACCACATCAATACCTGCAATGTCCAGCCCAATAATTTTGGCCACCCGTTGGGCCAACCAAACATTCTGGGGATGGATGTCATCGGTGCGATCAATGGCGACGCCGCCAGTGCTCAGATTGGCAGTCGCCCGTAAGTAACAAACCTCCCCCTCGGGTAAAACCGTATCGAGGCTATAGCCTTTGCGCTCCAGCAACTGCCAAGTGTCGCGATTGATTTCAATCCGGGTAAGGATATTATCATGTCCTTCCCCTCGCCGGGGATCCCAGTTGGTTTGCTCAATCAAGGCTTCAATGGTAGAGTGACCATCACCCGTCACATGGGCCGGAACCCGCTCTGCAACCGCCGCTACTTTGCCGTTGATGACTAAAATTCGGTGATCCCGGCCCCGATAGTAGCGCTCTACAATCACTCCCTGGGATATTCCCCGGGCAATCTCATAGGCCGCTTCCGCCCGTTCCCAAGAGTCAATATCAAGGGTAATGCCGCGACCGTGATTGCCATCTAGGGGTTTGACCACAATGGGAAAACCACCCACTTCCTCTATCGCCTCTTTGAGTTCATCTAGATAATTAATCACCACGCCTCGCGGCACAGGAACTCCTGCATCCCGCAATATCTGCTTGGTGCCTTCTTTATCACAGGCTAACTCAACCCCTAAGATTCCCGTTTGGCTGCTTAAAGTGGCTTGGATTCGCTTTTGGTAAACACCATGCCCTAGCTGTATCATGGCCCGGGTCCGTAGCGGCAGCCAAGGGATTCCTCGACTGTCTGCTTCCCGCACAATGGTCTCTGTACTAGGCCCCAGAGCCGCCTCTGCCCATAACTGTCGCAGATCGTCAATATCTTTCTCCAGCTCTTCAAGCGGATAGCAGCCTGTCTCTACAATGCTTCTACACAGCCGCACAGCGGCCCGACCTGCATATCGCCCAGCTTGATCATCAAGATACTGGAAAACAACTTGATAAATCCCGCAGGTTGAGGTCTCGCGGGGGCGGCCAAAATCCACAGGCATCCCAGCCAAGGTCTGCAATTCCAGAGCCACATGCTCCACGATATGCCCCATGTAGGTACCTTCGCGCACCCGAGTGAGAAAGCCTCCCCGACATCCTGGAGAACAGTGATGTTCGATCAGGGTTGGCAGAGATTCCACCAGACCTTGATAGAAATCAGGAATCTTGCTAGATGGTGTCTCCGCCAGTTCTTCTAAATCCAGACGTAAGACGATTAGCTTTTGATGCCGAATGCTCCAGTAGTTGGGACCACGCAGTGTCAAGGTCTTTAAGATTCTCATGGTGGGCTGTTGGCAGAAAAGGGGAAATACAGTAGGTCAATTTACTGACCCTAGACTTTCAAGGGGATCACCCACTGCTCATTCAGAACAGTTTTATCGGGCGGATTCAACGTTGAACGCCGTCATTTAGTTTAATTAAGTTTAGTTAAAGGGTAAACCGATTGGAGAGAAGGGAAGGGGGTTGCTTCCAGCACAGGGTTATGAACCGGCTTGATCTACAGCGTCATACGTATACCAATCCTCTATAAGAACGTAATCGGAAAAAGAATTGTCTTGGATCATTCATTCAGGGGAAAGCACTCGATTGTGCTTCAGGTCATAGCCATGTCCGTGAATCAAGACATGCACTCTTAAGCCATGAATGCCAATGGGGTCAGTGGCTGCTACATCCGGCTGATTGGTATGGGTGACGCCGCCGGGGTCAACGACGGTTACGGTTCCCTTGCCAATGACGTGAAACAGACTATCTCCTTCAAACAGAGTACAGGTATCTTCATCAATGCCAATCCCCAATCGATCCGGTTGGATTGCGATCGCGCTGATTAGCCGAGCCATCCGGTTGCGGTTGTGGAAGTGCTGATCAACGATCAAGTCTGGCATAATTCCCAATCCTGTCGCCATATCCACTAGGGAGCGGCTTGGGGACTCACCGCTGCCGCCGCCAGCAATCATGTGGTGTCCCATAACAGCAGCCCCCGCACTGGAGCCCGCCAGGGTGATTTCCCCTAGTTGAGCCCGCAGGCGGATCTGATTAATCAGGGGGGTATCGGCCAGTAATCCACAGAGACGAACCTGATCCCCACCCGTCATAAAAACCCCCGTGCATCCCTCCAGGTAGGCTTTCCAGATTGGGTCTTCGCCCTGTTCCCGAGTGCGGATATCCATCACCTGAATGGCCTTGGC
>JAKSDM010000324.1 GCA_022360135.1 Pseudanabaenales cyanobacterium
ACTATCGTGAGAGAGTTCTTTCAGAATTTCTGCCAAGTGCGTACAACCAGCGTATCTGGGTTCTGCTAGCAGAAATAAGTTGTATCTATCGAGATCGCACTTTGCGGTCGATGGCTTGGTAGGTGTCCTGATGTTTCTGTATCTGGCTAAAGGGGGATAAACCAGATCATTCATAATTTGGCATTATTGTCAATGCGTAACTCCTAGCCGTATAGAGCGCATGGATGTCTATAGAGAGGTGCGAAGCCATGACAAATGTCATCCCTAGAGCATGACATTTATTCGATGTGAACTCATTCCTCGGCTCGATACTATGCAACTGTCGAAATTAAGGCGGGTCATGGCCATCTGACCCATCCTTTTTAGAAAATCGAAAATGAACCTTTCGGGTTCAGACACTTTGAACAGTTAAACTAAGGGGTTTCCAATGGCTTGCTCTGTTTCTCTCCTAAAACGACTACAAAAATCGGCAACGGGATTACCCCCCCTGTCGGTTATCGTGACTTCTTCCGTACTGATGGGCTTAGGCAGTTGTACCTCTACTCTAACGCCAGAGACTACCGCGACCCTCGATAGGGCGGCAATCTCTGCTGAGACCGAAGACCTGCAGGTGATCACGACGTTTTTGCCGATCACTCAATTCACTCAGGCGGTAGCCGGAGATCGGACCGAAGTCACTCAACTCATTCCCCTCAGTGCAGGTCCTCATCACTACCAAGCCAGACCCGAGGAGATCCAAAACCTCGCCGGGGCTGATGTACTGGTGCAAAATGGTCTGGAGATGGAAATCTTCTTAGAGGATATGATCGCCAACGCAAATAATGCTAACCTGGTCATCATCGATTCCAGTGAAGGGATTGCGACGATTGCCACCACGGACTTGGAAGACACACAGGCTGAAAATGAGCCGCATAACCATCACCAGCATGAGCACTCACCCCAGCTAAGGACGAGGCAGTCCACCACCATGGTGAATTTAGCCCCCACACCTGGTTGGATCCTAAACGCGCCATCCAACAGGCGGCAAATATTCGAGATGGTTTGATCACCGGAGAGGTGATTGAGTTGTGTCAACCCCTGAGTCGGTCGGGGCGTCTGCCCGCCAGCACCCGCCAGCAGATTGCCTATCTGCCCCAGCAGTTTCTGTTGGACCAACTCATTCCGATCACAGTAGAGGATGACCATTGAACCATCATGTTCTTGGAACCATTGGCGATGATTTCTTTGATGATTCCTTTGGCAATGTTTTGGCCAGGTCGGCTGATCCCAAAAACAACTGATAGGCTGGATTCTGGCTTTCATCCCAATAGCGATACCCTAGGGTATCGAGAAACGATCGCCACTCATCCATTTCGTGGGGCGGCACCTGCATGCCAATTACAATTCGGCCATAATCTGCGCCATGATTACGATAGTGGAACAAACTAATGTTCCAATTGGGACTCATACATCTGAGAAATTTCATCAGCGCTCCAGGCCGTTCTGGAAATTCGAAGCGATAGAGCAATTCGTTGTTAGCCAAGGGCGATCGCCCACCCACCATATACCGCAAATGCATTTTGGTGAGTTCATCATCGGTGAGATCCAAGGTTTTGAAACCATTCTGCTCAAAAGTAGCCACAATCTCAGCCGCATCGGCCCGGTTTTGAATTTGAATGCCAACAAAGATATGGGCTTCCTGGGCATCGGCAATACGGTAGTTAAACTCCGTCAAATTGTGACCGCCGATACACTTGCAAAATTTCCGCAAACTGCCTCGCTGCTCGGGAATGGTGACCGCAAAAATCGCCTCCCGCCGTTCCCCCACTTCAGCTCGTTCGGCCACAAACCGCAGGCGATCGAAATTCATATTGGCCCCACAGGCCACCGCGATTAAGGTTAGCCCTTGCACTTGCTCCCGTTCTACATAGGCTTTGGCGCCTGCGATCGCAAGGGCGCCAGCAGGCTCCAGAATCGAGCGAGTGTCTTCAAATACATCCTTAATGGCGGCGCAGATATCATCGGTACTCACTAAAATGACATCATCGACATATTGCTGACACAGGCGGAAGGTTTCCTTGCCGACTTCTCGCACTGCCACCCCATCTGCAAATAGACCCACTTGGGGCAACCTGACTCGAGTTCCCGCCGCCAACGACTGACACATTGCATCAGCGTCAACGGGCTCAACACCAATGATGCGAATGTCTGGGTAGAGCCGTTTTACATAGGCGGCAATACCGGAGATTAAACCGCCGCCGCCAATGGCGACAAAAATAGCCTGAATGGGCTTTTGATATTGCCGCAGAATTTCCATGCCAATGGTGCCTTGACCTGCGATCACATCGGGATCATCAAAGGGATGGATAAAGGTTAATCCTTTGTCCACTTCAAGTTGGCGGGCGTGCGCATAAGCATCATCATAGGTATCCCCATGCAGCACCACCATTCCCCCCTGAGCGACCACCGCATCGACCTTCACCTGAGGAGTCGTCACAGGCATGACAATCACTGCCCGCGTTCCCAATCGACCAGCGCTTAGCGCCACGCCTTGGGCATGGTTCCCCGCAGAAGCAGCGATCACCCCTCGGGCCAGAACGTCAGGGGGCAATTTCGCCATTTTGTTATAAGCGCCCCGAAGTTTGAACGAAAAGACTGGCTGCATATCCTCTCGTTTGAGCAGCACCTGGTTTTGTAATCGTTCCGAAAGACGAGGGACATACTCCAACGGGGTTTCCTGAGCAACATCATAGACCCGAGCTGTCAGGATTTGTTCAAGATAGTCACAGTAGATCACAGATCAAAGCCAAGGGTGGCAAAACAGCAGGTGACTATTAATTTTACGCCTTGATGGGTGAAGACTCTAGC
>JAKSDM010001082.1 GCA_022360135.1 Pseudanabaenales cyanobacterium
CCATTCTGGACGCTGATTGTGCTAGCGCCCAATTGGAAAGTGACTCGACGGGTAATGGATTCCTATTTGCCCTTTCTAGCCCTGGCCAGCCTATATATCTATCTTTTCATCATCAGCCTAGATCCTGAGAGTGTTCAATCTTTCGCCAATCCTACTCTGTCTGACTTAGCCCGTCTGTTTTCTGATCAGCGAGTGATGGCGACAGGCTGGGTTCACTTTCTAGTTTTTGATTTGTTCGTAGGGCGTTGGATCTATTTAGAAGGCCAGCGAACTGGAGTTTGGACGCGCCACTCTCTGGTTCTCTGCTTGTTTGCAGGGCCTATGGGATTACTTTCCCATATCCTGACTCAAATCATTACTCAACGGTTCTTCGCCAAAGAGGATTCTTCAGAAGGCGGCGCCAAAGTGGAAACTGAAGCTGCTTAAGTTGATTGTCAGGAAAAAACTACCAAGGTACTCTAACCGGCGTTGCCGAATACCGGGATGAACCGCCTTTAGAGATTTTATGCTACCTATCCCCATGCTCTAGGTCTGCGATCGCCCTGCCGCCGATACAGTGAACCGAGGCCCAGCCAACCCAATCCCAACAGTCCCAAAATTGAATTGGGCTCGGGAACTGAGGCGGCTGTGGTTTGAGATTGATTAATTGGAGCATCCACAGTTGGCGTATCCAACGTTTGCCAGGAAAAATTTTGCCAAAAGCCTAAATCATCTAAATCATCTAAATCATCTAAATCATCTAAATCATCTAAGTCACCGTGCTCTTGCCAGTAGCCGCTCCAGCCCCACCAGTAGCCGCTCCAGCCCCACCAGTAACCACTCCAGCCCCATTCGTATACTTCGCTGGATATGACCATATCGTTTAATAACTCGCCTCGATCATCCAGGTTATTGTTATCCGCATCGAGCCAGTCTGGGGTGAAAAGCAGCGCCGCCTGATGGGGGTTGGCTTCTATCCACCCGGCAGTCACACCTATTTCTTGGGCAAGTCGATCCATGGCTACCCCGTGGAGGGTTGCCAGGTCGCTTCCACCGGCTTGTAGATCCCAACCGATAACATCCATAGCCGTTTTGTCGAGGGCTGTAATCTCCCGGCGTTCACCTGGGTTCAGGATAGGATCCATGATGCCCAAGGAATCAGCTTGCTGTTCCCAATGACTGGCTTGGTTGCCATCACCGCCAAAGCTCGTGTTTTCGCCGGTAGCAAAGTCAGCTAGGACAGACTGTCCGCGATCAATCGAGAAGAAGGGATCGGAGCCGATGGACAGATCAATCCAGGGTTCATCAGAGCCACCTTCCTCAAGGCTGTGGTCAGAAATGCGAAACATATCGAGGGGAGTAGCATTATTTACGTTGCCGATTAAGGAACTGAAGTAGTCGTCAATACTATCGGCATCGTATTGTGTCTTTTGGGAAAGCCAACCGGGTGCATCAACGCCGCTGACAAATCCGAGGGTGTGGCCAATTTCGTGTATGGCCACGCTAAGGAAGTCTAAACTACCCTCTGAGACGTTATTGCCGAGTAAATCATAGCTCCAGCTGGTGTTCATGTCCGTCAGGTTACTCATGAGGATATAGCCATCCAAGCCTTCCTCAGAACCGTCGAGCATCCCCAATGCCTTAGCATTGGCGTTGGTCATGTTTAGACGGGAGTTATTATCGACTTTAAAGCCATCAATGTAGGCGATGAAGTATTCTTCATCATCCTGTAAGTGTTTAAAGGCCCGTTTGTCATCGGCAGAAGTTCTGTCTGCACGCACGGACTTGCGAAATTTCCGATATTTTTGGTTGGCCTGGATCCCCGGCAGCGCTCCACCTATAACGTTTTCAGGCAACATGTCCGTCGTCTCGACAAAGAGATTAATAGTAGCATCGTCGGCTAAATAATCGGACCAGAACAGTCCGGCTATCTCGAAGCTAAGGATCTGCTCGAAAGATGCGCCGGGGGCGTAGGTAAAGTTGAAGTCCGCCGCCTGCACCGCCGGATAACGACCTATCAAAGCGGCGAAGGCGATCGCAGCTGACCAACCCCATTTACAGGATTGAAACCTCAATGTGGATAAACTATTCGAATATCTAGCAGTAATACTCACAGGATTTATAAGTGTTTATTTATACATTAATGTGATCATTATCACCGAGCAAACACCTGTCCTAAATCCGTATTTATGCGAGAGTGCTGGCAAATTTAACAGCTAGAAACAAACCTCGTCCATGATGAGCACCGTGGTTTTTGCCCACTCTACCCTTCGAGAACGCCAAAGGCGAACGAGAAGAGTAAGCTCTATACTCTAAATCCCTCTCCTAATTTGCTACCGTATACACACAAGTCAATTCAAACTTCGTTTGAAATCCTGAGATGCCTTTCCTACAAAGATTTCAGGGATTTTAAGGTCATCCTCAAGAAAAGTTGCTTGTTGAGAATTAAGCGCGATTTTCCAGGGTTTCCAGGAACACAAGATTCGTATGCAGGAGTGAAATGGGTTTCAGCCTTATTTCAGCGTCATTTCCCTTAGGGTCTGATCTAGATTACATAATATGTGTAAACAGCCCTGGGGAAAGGGATTTAGGGTGAGGGGCAAAACTATGGACCCCAAAATAGACTTGGTTTAATAGAGAAAATCTGAGTCTGCCTCGGATGAAATTGAAGCGGAGGCGGCAGAGATGTCACAATAATTGACATTTCTGGGGGGCAGAGTGGTACAAATAGCAGGATTAGTAAGTTGTAATGGCAATGATCCCCTCTTCACGTGGTTCTATTTTGGCTCAGAAATTCTGGCGTTTGCAGTTTAGCAACCCCTTCTCTGCTAAACAGTGGCGATCGCTCGGTCAATTGATTGGCTTATTTAGCCTCTGTTGTTTCCTGATAGTCAGTTGCGGCGGCAGTTCCGGGCCCCAGACAACGACGTCGGCAGATACTGCCGAGACCAACGGGCGGATTACGTTGGGGACAACCCTTTCGGCTCGGACCTTGGACCCGGCCGACGCCTATGAGATTTTTCCGGGAATTTTGCTCTACAACTTGGGCGATCGCCTCTATGCCTATGCCCCCGGGACAACTGA
>JAKSDM010000949.1 GCA_022360135.1 Pseudanabaenales cyanobacterium
CACCTATAACCAATGACCAACGACCAATGACGATCTAGTTTTATCCATCCCGACTACGATACAGCAACCACAGAAAATAGGGTGCGCCGATAATAGCGGTGATGATGCCGCAGGGCAACTCAATCGGTGCAAATAGCAGCCGCCCGACCAGGTCGGCCGCCACCACCACCATACCGCCAGTCAGCGCCGCTACTGGCAACAGTCCCTCGTGGGATGGGCCAACCAGTTGCCGCGCGATATGGGGAGCCATTAGTCCTACAAAACCAATGCTGCCTGCTGTTGCAACTGCCGCTCCAGCCAGGGCGACGCCACTTAGCAACAGCCAGCCCCGACACCACTCCAGACGGCTACCCAGGCTGCGAGCCAGATCATCACCCAATTGCAGAGCATTGAGTTCGCGGCTGAGGAATAGTGACATCACCCCAAACCCGACCAGCCAGGGTGTGAAAGCCAATACCTGCGCCCAGCTACGCCCATAAACGCTGCCAGCCAGCCAAACCAGCGCCTGACTGACGTTGTAAATATTGCCAAAGGTCACCATCAGATTAGTCAGGGCGCCCGCAATCAGACTAAAGCCCACCCCCACAAGAATCAGCCGCACGGGGGAGCTGCCCCCTTTCCAGGCCAGCAGATAAATCAGCGCCGCCACTGTCAGAGCGCCGCCAAAGGCCGCCAGAGGGAGTACGGTGAAAGGCGCCGCTGGAAACACCACAATTAAGGTGACTGCGGCTAATGCTGCTCCTGCATTGACGCCGATGATACCGGGCGCCGCGAGGGGATTGCGAGTGACGCCCTGGGTCAGGGCGCCTGCGATCGCCAGCGCCATGCCCACCCCCCAGGCTGCCAGGGTGCGCGGTAGCCGGAGCGTATTGACGATAAATCCATAGTCTGGATTGTCTGTCGGTAGGCCCAAAACCGTCCGAATTACAGCCAGCGGCGGCACCGGGTATTCCCCTTGACCGACACTCCATATTATCGCCGCCAGGGTCGCCAGCATTAGGCCCAACAGCACCCTCGGCGTCCGCCGATCTAACCGTAGCGATAGGTGTCGTGTGCGAAGGACCAACCATTGAGATTTACTCGTGTTCTTTAGAGAAGACTTTGGGGGAGATGACATATTAGCGCCTCACCTGGGAACGAGTAAGATAGATAAAAAA
>JAKSDM010000155.1 GCA_022360135.1 Pseudanabaenales cyanobacterium
TCTACGCTTCAAACTCCTCTCCGAAAATTTGTTCATCTAATTCACGGGTGGTCTGATAACTCTCTTTGGCGTTGATTAATTCATCCGCCAGCGTATCAAAAGCAGTCTCCAGAGATTGTTTGGATTGATTTTTTAGCCAGATATCCATCACCACTTCACTGAAGTCAAAGTCATCATCGACGTTGCCTAAAATAGTTTCAATTTCGCCAACAACGAGTTCAAACATATTGATCTTATCGTGAAGAATTCGCAGAATGTATTCTTAAATACTTTCTTTGATGCAGAAATTAAAAATAAATACATCCTGGGTCTGGCCAATCCGATGAATGCGGCCAATTCGTTGTTCTATTTTCATCGGATTCCAGGGCAAATCATAATTAACAATCACATTTGCAAACTGAATATTGCGGCCTTCTCCCCCAGTATCAGAGGCCAGTAGCACCGAAACCGATTCTCGAAATGCGTCAATGGCTTCGTCTTTTTTCTTCAAAGACATGTCTCCTCGGAATTCGGCAAAAGGAATGTCAGCCTTTGATAAACAACTGGCCAAATAAGATTGAGTCTTGCGATGATTAATAAAGACCAGGGTTTTCTGAGTCGATTTTTTCAGCAATTCCACCAGCTGCTTGGCCTTTTCAAATTGTTTAATATTAGCCGTCCGTTTGAGTAGGAATCTGATTTCTTCATGATGAAATCTTGCTTCTAAATTCTTGAGGGAATCGGCTAATGCCTTGGGACTACTCCCCGCCCGCATTAAGATCATGTTGCGGGTTAATTTATCCATGCCCTTTTCAGTCTGATGCTGGCGCAGGTAGGCGTTCAGCGCTTGATACAGATCTTGTTCCGCTTCAGTGGGCTGCACGGTGATCGTGGAAGCAAATCGTTTCGGCAACTTTACATCCACCAAACTGCGGGTATTTCTGATCATCACTTCTCGCATCAACTGACGCAGTTTCTCAGGATTTTTGGGGATCCGCACATTCTTGGAATGAACATACTCTTTTTTGAATTGGGCTTCGGTCTTTAATAGTCCCGGTTTCAGCAGGGTGAGTAAATTGAACAGTTCCACCAGATTGTTCTGAACCGGGGTGGCTGTCAGCATTAAGATAAACCGCTTTTTAATGGCGTCGATTAACTTCCAATTGAGGGTCTTACGGTTTTTAAGATGATGAGCTTCATCCACCACCACCAGGTCCCATTCCCGTGACGTGACGTGGGCGAAATGGGTTGTATGTTTGGCAGTGTTGATGGAAGCCACAATCCGGTCATGGGACAGCCA
>JAKSDM010000342.1 GCA_022360135.1 Pseudanabaenales cyanobacterium
GCCAACGCTTTTGGTTTGGCAGGGAAACAAGTCGAAATTTTATCCACTTATAGCGGTTTTCCTTGGCATTGACTACCCCCTGCATCCTACACCCCGCCAAACCCATTCAACACAAGCGAGAATTGCTATCAGTCCGATGTGCAGTCACTTCAATTTCGATCCGCATGCGGGGGTCTGATAAACCCGCAACCATCATTGTTGCAGCCGGTCTAACTTCCCCTAGATATTTACGCAGCACGCCCCAACAGGGTTCAAAGTCATCTCGCTGGGGCAGAATATAACGAACTCGCACCACATCGCTCAGAGTACAGCCTGCTTCCGCCAGCGCCGCTTCGATATTCTTGAAACACTGTTCCGCTTGCTCAATCACGTTGTCAGAGATTGTCATCGTGCTGTAGTCAAAGCCGGTTGTTCCTGACATAAAGATCCAATCACCGTCAATAACAGCCCTTGAATAGCCAATATCTCGCTCAAATGAGGAGCCCGAGGAAACCAGAGAGCGGTTCATGGTTAGATTCTCCATTTTTGTAGACAATCAGGCGCTATTTAGGATTGTAGAGCTTGTGTAAAGACTTGGCGGCAAGTATGGGCGAGGCCGCTGTGAAACTGCTTCCCCAAAGAGCTGGACACATTTATGTTTGAGGTCCATTAGAGAATCATACCCCTAGAATGGTAAGCGTCAACTTAAAGCGGGTAATTCTCCCTGAGATAGAAGAATTCAGCACCTGATCCAAGAGTTATGACCTCCAGTGTGTTCAGCAGGTTGCCCTAGCGGTCCCAGATTTTAGATGGTATTGTCAGACCTAAGTTACATTAGGACTATTTCGGTAGTCAGTCTTTAAAACCAGTTGATGAAGAGAAGAATAGGCAAAGGGAAAAATCTGATTCTTGTTGGATTAGGGTTGACTGGGTTTGTTGGGCTGATAAGCGCTCATAGCGCTTTATCCGGTGATCCTGCATCCGGTGATCAACCTTGTGTTGAAGCCGTCGACGTATACGGATCGGTAGTATCTGTATCTGTGACAACTTTTGAGTATGGGAACGTTGTAGAGGGAGTTCAGACTATTTATCTGAAGGAAGCAGTGTATCCCGACGGTTCCCGACTGCTATATGATCCTGATACAGACATGTATACGTTTCTAAAATCTGATGGTACGGAAGCTTTGCCAGGAGAGGAAATAGAACTATCTGGAGGAACAACGCTTGTAGAAAGCGTAATAGAAGAAAAGATCAGTCATTTAGAGGAGATTGTGGCTGAAGAAGAAAAAAGGACGGGTGTGCGACGCTTTTTGAGTGAAGTTTGAGAATGGGGGTATCGGGTTTTCTGGCAATTGGACTGGATGATGGGGCCTCCTTTATGTTAAGGGAATCCAAAAACTTAACACTCTGTAGGCATTTTAAGTCAGTCGGTTTCGGTCGTGGATATAAAGTCCTCAATAAATCTGTCTGTAATGAGGACAGCTCAGGAACTGCAACAGTTTATCCTGACCTGTGTGTTTTTGGCAGGAAGATGTGGTCAAGTATCATAATCAGCTATTCTTGTGCTGATTAAGCATCGGCTATGCAATTCCAAACACTTGGACCATGACATCTGTGCTTCGCCCCCTCATCACATTCGCCGCCGCTACCACAACTGCGCTTTTAGGAAGCCTAGGGATCGCAACCTCAACCCAGGCTTTCCAGTTTGATCAACAAGAGCTTAATCCGGATCGAGTGATTGCGATCGCTGAACCCATTCGCCATGGCCAATTGTATAAATTGTTAATTCTAGAGCAGATTAGCAATGTTCGTCCCTGTTGGCAGGAGCGAGACGGTAACCCGATCACGGTTGAGCCGCTACTGCTAAACTTCGACTTTACGGGGATTTGTGGCCGTAGGTCCGATAGCAATGGCTACTCCCTCCGCATCGCCGGAGCAGATCTCGATAGTCAATACCGCTTACAAATCGTCCAGCGTGAGGGGGTTCTGGTCTTGTTGGCGATCCCCGCCAGAGACCAAAATTCTCCCGCTTTAGAAATTGGTCGATCTAACGGCGTGACGACGGATTTTGCCAAGATTGAACTGAATGCTGGCTGGCGAATGACCCGCCGCCTCTACAATGGTCAACCCCTGGGACATATTTATTTAACCCATGATCAAGATCTTAATACACTGATTGCCCATGCATGGGCATCCGGTCCCTTCGAATCAGTTCGGCCTATCTTACCCCCGCCAACCGCAAATCAACCATCTTTGTCCCCTCGCCCCCCGCTACCGACTCAACCCGTCAATCCTGCTCCCATCCCTCCCCCTTTATCCAGCGCCAATTCAGGAGTTTACTACCGACTGATCGTTGCCGCCAATAGTCCTAATATCCTGGAACGGGTTCATGCGATCGAGCCTGGCGCCTTTCGGAACACGGTTAACGGGCAGTCAGTCATCCAGGCGGGAATTTTCCGGCAGCGTCATCGGGCGGTGGAACTGCAGCAACGGCTGAGGCAAGCAAATCTGTCATCTCAAATTATTCAAGCCAGCGGCCCAATTGCGACGAACCCCAATCCTGCCATGCCACGGATATCCCAAGGGCAAGTGGTTGTCATGATCGATCCCGGGCATGGCGGCGCTGATCCTGGGGCGGTCGGCATTGGTGGGTTGCAGGAAAAAGGAATTAACTTAGCAATTTCCCAGAGAATTCAGCAAGTGCTTCAACAACAGGGGGTGACGGCGATTCTAACCCGTTCAGACGACCGAGAAATTGACCTTGATCCAAGGGTGTTGCATGCCGACCGAGTCAATGCCGATCTATTTGTCAGCATTCACTCTAACGCCATCAGTCTGAGTCGACCCGATGTCAACGGACTAGAGACCTACTACTATGATACCGGCTACGGTCTGGCTCAATCCATTCATAACACTGTACTACGTCGAACAGGCATGCTCGATCGCGGGTTACGTCAATCCCGTTTCTATGTTTTACTTTATACCTCTATGCCTGCGGTATTGGTGGAAACTGGGTTTGTCACCGGACAAGAAGATGCGGCTCGACTCAGAGATCCGACGGCGCGGA
>JAKSDM010000188.1 GCA_022360135.1 Pseudanabaenales cyanobacterium
CGTGATGAAAAAACAGCCGAAACTGATCGGCATCAAGGCTATCTCGATACTGTACGTAGTCATTCCAAGTAGCGGCTTGCCAACGCCTAGGCGTTAAGGCTGTCTGAAAGTTAGCCGTTTCCAGAGTTGGACGGGACATTGTGGCTATGCAAACTCGGCGTCATTTTCAAAATCAGCAGACCAGGTACCCTAGCCTAACTGATCCAACTGGGTATGACTTAGAAAGTCCACAGTAAACGATTCAATCATTGACTTACTGAACGGGTATCCACTGCTCAGTCTGCCCGTCTGAAATAGCGGTGAAGGATCCAGCCCAATACCCTGGTTCTGTCTGAGCTATAAAACTTAGAAGCCCTTCCCAGACATTGCCCGCATCGGTTTCAATTCGCCACAAACTGACCGATGAGCCCTCTGACTGCGTAGCGGTCCGCCGAGTCCATCCGGCTTGGCGCATTTGCTCAGCATAATGATTAGCTAAAGCCTCAGCCGTCAACCGAGTTTGGAGATAGACAGTTGAACTGATGTGGTTTCCGCCACTGCCGCCGTCACCTAGCACTACTGTGGTTTCTGGAGGGGCCTGAAGATTGGGGAAGGGTATATTTGCCCAAAAATCGCGGTTGGGGATGCTGTAAGCCTCCCGGTCAACGCGGCAGGGTGAAAGTTCCCCGCTGGGATAAAGACTGAGCCGGATCGTTGTCAAATCATTGGGCCTCGGTAGGGCCTGAAGCATGATCTCAGTTTCCTCTTCTGGCTGACAAAAAACCTGTGGCAAAAGGTTATGAAAGCCTGCAAAGGCAAAACCATGAAAAGGAAGCCATATTTTAGGGGCTTGCCAACCTGCTGTCGTTAAAGATTCACGGTAAAAAGTTCGGACAGTTTGAGGATGCAGCGAGGTTTCTAGGATAGCCGTCCCCGTATGAGCAGTTGAGGCTCCGCCTAATATGGTGGTTTCGGATGGAATCGGCAACTGATCGGATAGGGCAGGGGGTAACTGCTCAAGCCAGAGCTGATAAGGCTCACTAGCGAGGAGCAACCCTCTATCTCTCAATACTTGCACTGCTTTGGCTTTAGGTAATTCTCCTGTACGGATATTAAAAGCCGAGAAAAATAATGAGCTTAACTGCCAAGGATTCTTTTGGGCTCTAAAAGCCCCAATGTACTGATTGGATTGTTCAGTTGCGAACAGATGGATCGCCGCTTGCTGAAATGACTCTGGGCTATCGGTGCGTGACCAAACGCTTGCCTGAAGGAGGTCATTGCCGCTGCTGCTTTGCATATCCCAACCCTGTTGACGCATCTGAGCGGCATAGTGATCAGCTAAAACCTCCAGAGGTAAAGGGGTTTGAATCTTCACCTGGCGCTCTGAATAGTCACTACTGCCGCCGCTATTAATAACATCAATTTGGGCATCGGGTGGCGGTGGTAAGACTAAGTCAGGAAAAAGCTCAGGGACTGTTGGCTCTTGGGGATCGCAGACCGAGTGCGCCTGTCCTGCGATAAGTTGGATTTGAAGCTTGGTACTGTCTGAATTTGCCTGGAACAAATGGAGTAAAAGCTGAGCATTGCTGCCTTGTTTGCATAAGATGAGAGGTTCGGATTGGGGTTTATCTAAACCATCGTAACTTCCATAGACAGCCGTTACTCTTATGCTACCTACACTATATGATTCTGAGCTGACTGGGGGAGAAAACTCTTCTCTCAACCAGGGTCGCCAGCCTGAGGCTTGCAGCTGTTCTAGATAAGATGCTTTTGCTTGCGATCGCGGCTGAGCCACTTCAAACAGCAACGTGAAATGTTGAGGACGGTTGATTAAACTCCACTGAAGCGCTCCAGATTGAGGGATTGGCAGATCGACTGGCAAAGCAGGCAACTCAGCACCAACCTGCAGTTGGGTGGCTTCGCCTGGTAGAGGAAACGGTTGGAGCAGTGGGATGAGTAACCGATAGGGGACGCTGTCGCTATTGTCCTCGGATTGGGCCATCATAGCAGGTATCGATATGGCGGAGAGCAGAAGTGAGATCACACCTACCCGCCAGAATTTCGTATTCGAAAACAGGTTGATAATAGCCATAGTTAGTCCTCCTGCTCATTTGAAACAGCAGTGAAGGATCCAGCCCAATACCCCGGTTCTGACTGAGCGATGAAACTTAGCAGTCCCTGCCACACATGGCCTGTATCGGTTTCAATTCGCCACAAACTGACCGATGAGCCCTCTGCCTGCGTAGCGGTACGCTGGGTCCATCCGGCTTGACGCATCTGCTTGGCATAGTGATTGGCTAAATCCTGGAACGTTAATTGAGTTTGGAGATGTATAGCTGCACTGATGTAGTTTCCTCTATAAGTGCTGCTATCTGGTAGTACGATGGTTTCCGGCGGGATCTGAAGATAGGGGAGAGGTATATTGGACCAAAAATCTCGGTCGGTGTCGTAAGCCTCTCGATCAACCTGGCAGGGAGAAAATTCTCTGCTGGGATGAAGCATGAAACGAATCGTCGTCAAATCATTTGGCCTTGGTAAAGCACTCAGTACGATCTCAGCCCCCTCTTCCGGCTGACAAAAAACGTCATATATCGAATTAGGATAAAAGCCTGATGCTTCAAAGACGGAATCATGGGAGGAACTCACTATTTCAGAAGTTCGCC
>JAKSDM010000440.1 GCA_022360135.1 Pseudanabaenales cyanobacterium
ACTTCTAATATCAACTCATCTCCTAACTCGTGATAATCTTCGACTTCAATTCCAGGCAAATTTAATAATTGAGTTAGAAGTGGTTTCATTTCCCCTGATTTGTATAGGCTGCTACACTAGCATACTAGATCTGCAAGACCCGAATTTAATCCCTTTGAAGAGACTGATTTCATTCTAAATTACCTGACATAAAATGATATAACCACCTTCGTTACCTATCAGCAAAATCGATAGATATGGATGCATTGTGCGAGTTCTCAAACGTAACACTAGCTATAACATAACGACTTTCAAGCAGTTGCCTGGGAAAGCTTTAATCAATCCAATTTGTCCTAAATTCTTCTCAATTTCCTGAAAGGTTCATTGAATTTCACTTCTGCCGAATTAAGCTAAGATAAATGGAAACTATGAAGATACAACTAGAGAACAAAAAAGCTCTTTTTCTGTTTAGGAAGGTTCCACATGTCTTCAAGTTTAAGTAGATTGCATTGGGATAATTTGGCCTTAAGAATTCTGGCGCCAATAACATACACTTAGCCTGTTATTTTCTTCATGTTTTTTTCATTATTCTATTCACATTATTCTGTACTTCATTAGGCTATTTTTTAAATACTGAAGAAGATAAGAAGCTTTACTAAATATTTGTCAAATTCTAAGCAACAAAATCTAATAGCGGAAACGGCAAAAAGAAAATTGATACCACCCAACCAATATGGATCAACCTCAGAAATCAATGAAATCTCTACGGCATCCTAAATGATTTGCAAGAAAAAATGCTTTCCAGGGCCGTATAACCTTATATTAGAAGGTGATCCCCGTTTCATAGGATTTACGATTGATTTAGGTCTTCTATAACGCTCTTGTATACTTAATATTTGGAAATTTTTGAAAGCCTAATTATAGGTATTATTTGATACGGCTTGATAAGTATTTATTTGGAAGCCATGTTGAGCTTTTTCAGACTTACCATCAACAAAGTTGGCAAAATATTTAGTCAAAACTTTGTGTCCGACCTCCCATTTGGGAGCGAGCAGTTCACTACGGAAATTTTTCTTCCCGAACCTCCTGGCAAAACTGTTGCACGGCCTGAACGGCTTGGTCTCGGAGGTTGGCATAGGATTTAGCGAACGGCGGGCGCCAGCTAGAGAGTCCCAGGATATCCGCGGTTACGAGCACCTGGCCGTCGCAATGGGGACCCGCTCCGATGCCAATCGTGGGAATAGCGAGGGACTGGGAAATTTGTTTGGCTAACTCGGCCGGAATATGCTCCAGTACAATCGCAAAGGCGCCTGCTTTTTCGATTGCGATCGCCTCCCTTAGAATCCTCTCCCCCGCTTCTGGTGAAGTTCCTTGACGCCGAAATCCCCCCAACTGATGCACAGATTGAGGCGTAAGTCCCACATGCCCCATCACCGGAATACCCGCTTGCACCAGGGCGGCTATGGTTAACACCATAGCCTCATATCCCCCTTCCAACTTAACCGCTTGGGCGCCTGCTTCCTTCAGCGCTCGGCCAGCAGATCGCATCGCTGCTTCAGAGCCAAGTTGATAACTCAAGAAGGGTAAATCGACCACAAACAAAGCTTGTTTTACTCCCCGTCGGGCCGCCCTAGCATGGTGCAGGATTTCATCCAGCGTTAACGGCAAGGTGGTGTCATACCCCAAAGTAACCATCGCCAGGGAATCTCCCACCAAAACTAGATCCACACCCGCTTGATCGACAATTTGAGCAGAGGTATAGTCCCAAGCAGTGAGAGCCGTAATCAGACGACTCTGCTGTTTCCAATGGGTAAGTTGGTGAATCTTAACAACCATTTAACCCTGCCGCAAAGGGGACAACATCGTCAGAATATCAAAATAGTGATTCGGCACCAGAAATTAAGCGTTTTCTGGTTCAGCCAGTTTTAGGCCAATCACCAGAATCCCGACCATCATCAGCACTAGAATAGTCGCCAAAGCAGAAGTGCGGGGCAAATTGGTCGACCCCGCATACTCGTTCAAGATAACCGTAGAAAACAGCGGAATTGGGCCGAGGATAGACTTACCCGCTCCCCCGCCCAAAATGATCCCCGATAACACATCTCCGCCGCTAATAATTAAACTAAACAAGGTGCTGTAAATGATCCCCAACTTACTTAAGGGCAACAACACCCGCCAAAATGTCTGCCAAATAGTTGCCCCTAAGTTTCTAGACGCCTCCAGTAAGCTACGGTCAATGTGCCGCAGCGCCAGATACAAAATCAGGATAACGATGGGGGCCAGATAGTGGAGAATGCCAATTCGGGTGGCGCTCTGGGTGAACATAATTTGCCAGGGTGAGTCAATTACCCCCAACTTAAGCAGCAGGCCATTCAGCAGGCCATTCTTGTTGATCAGTGTCTGCCAGGCGTAGAGCCGTAAGATATAGCTGCTCCAAAAGGGGGCAATGGCGAACAACAAGGCAAACCGCTGGTATCGCTCTGGAACCACAAATACCAGTCCTAAGGCGAAGGGATAGCCGAGAACAATCGCCAATAGGGTGGTTGTAACTGCAACCCAAATCGTCTGTGCAATGGCGTAGGCA
>JAKSDM010000354.1 GCA_022360135.1 Pseudanabaenales cyanobacterium
ATGGCGCCGCTGAAATGACACCCCTCAATGACCTGCAACGTCAAGTCCTGGCGCTGATGAAGATCCCAGAAACGATTTATGTGCTTCCGGTGCAAACTTAATTTATTCCAGACGTTGCTCAGAAATGAGCGAACGAGCCGTCTCTACATATCGTTGGGGTCTCCTAGCCCCTACCCATAATCCCTCAGTTGAGTGGGTGCTTAAATCCTCGCTCCTTAAGTGGATACCCTGGGGTTTCAAGCTCCCTTAACAACGCCGCTTGAGTGCTGGCCCCAACTTGAATAAGGGCGCGATTCACGGCGCTGAGAACCGCCAGCAGTGATGCTGTCACGATGTTTGAGTGGATACCCACGCCATGCAATGAACTGGGAATAAAGTCAGCGGTGATTTCGATGACGGCGATCGCTGAGGCGCCACTTCCCTGAGCCAGTGATTGCTCCTCATAATGGTGAACCTGTATGCCCAAGTTGAGCCCATTCATAAAGGCGTCAATCGGTCCATTACCCTGCCCGCTAAGGGTGAGGGGCCGCCCATTAAGTTGCAGTCTCACCCTGATCACTTGCCCGTCAGCGTTTGCTGACAACTGGTGGGAAACGTACTTAACTGGCGCAGTATGTTGCAAATACGTTTGCTCAAAACATTGCCAGAGGTGCTTAGAAGTCATTTCTTCACCGCTAGTGTCCATGGCCTGTTGCACGATCTGACTAAACTCGATTTGCAAACGACGGGGTAGGACCAAGTTGTAGTCTTGTTCCAGCAAAAAGGCGATACCGCCTTTACCCGATTGGCTATTCACCCGCACCACTGACTCATAGGTGCGCCCCACATCCCTTGGGTCAAGAGGCAGATAGGGAACGTCCCAAAGTGCATCTGGTTGCTGCACCGCGAAGCCTTTTTTGATAGCGTCTTGGTGTGACCCCGAGAAGGCTGTGAACACCAGATCGCCGACATAGGGATGGCGCGGATGGATAGGCAGTTGGGTGCAGTCTTCCACGGTTCTCGCAACTGCGTTGAGGTCAGAAAGGTCGAGACCGGGATGGACGCCTTGAGTATAAAGGTTGAGGGCCAGCGTCACCAGATCCACATTGCCAGTGCGTTCACCATTGCCAAACAAACAGCCCTCGACCCGCTCGGCTCCCGCCATCTGAGCCAGTTCCGCCGCGGCAATGGCGCAACCGCGATCGTTGTGGGTATGCACACTCAAAATTACGCTGTCGCGTCGGGCCAGGTGACGATGCATCCACTCCACTTGATCGGCGAACCCATTGGGCGTCGCCAGTTCAACAGTGGCAGGCAGATTGATGATAGCCTTATTTTGAGGCGTTGGCCGCCAGATATCCAGCACGGCGTCACAAATGTCTTTGGCAAAGTCTAATTCTGTGGCCGTGAACGTTTCAGGAGAGTATTGGAAGCGCCACTCAGTCTCGGGGTGCGTCGCCGCGAGTTCGATGAAGTGTTGGGCGGCGGTAACCGCGAGCTTGATTGTACCAGCTCGATCCAAGCCAAAGACCGTTTGTCGAAAGACCGGAGAGGTGGCGTTATACAGATGCACGATTGCCCGTTTAGCGCCCTGCACGGCGCTAAATGTACGGCAAATCAGATCTTCACGGGCTGGGGTTAACACCTGAATGGTGATGTCGTCAGGGATTAACTGATTTGCAATTAAACGGCGAACGAAATCAAAGTCGGTTTGTGAGGCGGCTGGAAAGGCAACTTCAATTTCTTTGAAGCCGATTTTCACCAATTGCTGGAAGAAGAATAGCTTCTGTTCAACTGTCAGGGGTTCAATCAGGGCTTGGTTGCCGTCGCGTAAATCGGTGCTTAACCAGATGGGGGGGTGGGTAAGGGTTTGGGCGGGCCAGGCGCGATTGGGTAAGTGAATGGCGGTAAACGGGCGATATTTTGTGGCGGGATGCTTCAACATGATCGTTGACTCCTAGATTTCGGTTTGAATTTCTGTCGGATACGGAATGTTGTGGCGATCATCGGGCTGTCAGGTCGGCAAAGGAGCTGGTTCTGACAACCCACGGTTAGTCGCAGTAGTTTTCCAAGCGTTAGATGTCGTTGCATAAGACTCTCCAAATAAAACGGCTATTTTCTATCCCCGTCGCCAAGTTTTACCTGACGACACCCTGAAGGCGGACCTACCGCCTGATTTGAGAAAGCGGAATCGGCACACTCTCATTCCAAGGCAAAACCCTTGGACAAGAGAGCTAGCTCAATCGATTAGCTCCACTTAAGCAGGCTAGCGATCGCAATACAAATCTAGAAAACCTTTGGGGTGAAATGATAAAGTCTATTTGCGCCCAAGGCGCAGTAGCAGCCCCAGCCCCAATTGCAGGCTGGATAGATGATGTGGCGATGGCTGCTGATTAAACATGACGTATAACCAATAAAATCCTATATAGACTTTAGCCTCAGTCAATCAGAAACGTCAAGCCTGCTTGCAGATAGTTCAATGATTGTTACTGAGCAACGGGGAGACAGACAACAAAGCTTTGAAGAAAGCTAAAAATCACGCCATTTATTCGTACGCCCCCTAGGCGCATTGATTACAGCAGGATAAACTGATATGCAAACTATGTGCTCTCTAGTGTAGAGGAGATTAATCATGAACCCTTCAACCAGGCTTGTTTTACAGCTACTTTCCCGATCAAGTTTGCTGGGAGTAGCCCTAGCGATGGTAGTCATAGCTCCAGCTAAAGCCAACGCCTTCGCCATTTCTCTATTAGATACCAAGCCCCTATCGGTTGCATCAACTGCGAGTTGTGATGCAGC
>JAKSDM010001657.1 GCA_022360135.1 Pseudanabaenales cyanobacterium
GTCCTTACTGCCAAAATCGTCTTGATCAGCTCTCGGGGTTAGATACTCAGGGTGTCCCAGTCCAGAAGTCTGACCCATCTCTGATTTCAAGCTCGAAGTGACATGCTCCTAGATACTTGCTCACCCTATAGGTATCATGTTGGGGGTAGCCTTAGCGTCAGGGCTCCTAGCTATGTTGAGCGACGAGCTGACCAAGAACTCTATGACGCTCTCCTGAAAGGCCAATTTTGTTACATATTTAACGCCCGACAGACGGGCAAATCCAGTTTGCGGGTTCGCATCAAGTATCGGCTAGAGCAAGCTGGATTTACTTGCGCTTCCATTGATGTCACCAGTATTGGCAGTGAACGGGTGACACCGCAACAGTGGTATAAGGGTGTCGCCTCAGAGTTATTGCGGGGGCTTGGCCTACTGGGGAAAGTAGATTTCAAGGCTTGGTGGGGAGAGCAAACTGGATTATCCCCCATTCAGCAATTGAGTCGATTTGTCGAGGATGTTCTCCTGACTCAGATTGCCGACGAGAAGATGGTTATCTTTATTGACGAAGTTGATAGCATCCTCAGTACTGGGTTTTCCCTGGATGATTTCTTTGCCCTGATTCGATTCTTTTATAATCAACGATCTCATGATTCAAAATACCGTCGTCTGACGTTTGCGCTGTTTGGGGTGGCGACGCCTTCAGATTTAATTCAAGACCGCAAGCGCACCCCGTTCAATATTGGCAGGGCCATTGAACTGACAGGATTTCAAATGGAGGAAGCGAGACCTCTACTGCAGGGATTCGCAGGTCGATTCGATCATCCTGAAAAGATCCTGGCTGAAATCTTGAGATGGACAGGGGGACAGCCGTTTCTGACTCAAAAGCTTTGTCAGATGGTGGTTAAGACTGATGACGATAAACTCATCCCCGATTCAAAAACATTGAGTGACCCAGCTCAGATAGCCGACTGGACCAAGGCGTTAGTCCAGTTGCAGATGATTGATAACTGGGAATCACAAGATGACCCAGAACATCTTAAGACCATCCGCGATCGCCTGTTGAGAAACCCACAGCGAGCTGGACGCCTGCTAGGCGTCTATCAAGAGATCTGGCGACAGGGGGCGGCGCCTGCCGATGACAGCCCGGAGCAAATTGAGTTGCAACTGTCGGGATTAGTGGTCAAACGGGGTGGAAAACTGACGGTGCTAAACCAGATTTATCAAGCCGTTTTTAACCAGAGCTGGCTGAATCAGCAATTCGCCCAACTCCGACCCTATGCTGGGATGTTAGATGCCTGGCTGCAATCAAGTCGGCAAGATGATTCTCGCTTGTTGCGCGGCCAAGCCTTACAAGATGCTCAGAGATGGGCCGATTCCCGCAGCCTGAGTGACTTGGACTACCAATTTTTCGCCGCCAGCCAAGCGCTAGAGAACCAAGAAATGCATCAGGTTGAGCTGGCCCGTGTCCAAGTGGCTGAGGCCCAATTGGCCAAGCAGAAAGCAATTTCCCAGTGGCAACGATTGGTACTGGGGACGATGAGCGTGGGCTTTGTCGTCATCACAGGTTTAGCATTGACGATCGCTGGCATTGCCATTGGCAATAAATATGAACATAAGGCCCAGGAAATACAAGCAGATGCGATCGAAGAAATCCTTGAGATCAAAGACCTGGAGCAATCATTGACGCAGTTGATCGCCCATGAACGGGAACTGATCACCTGGCTAGACAATCCAGATCAATTTCAAACAACCTATGAGATCTATCAAGTTAGCGCCAGAGAATTTCAAGAGGAATGGTCTGAGCTGTTGGCAGAGTACAAAACAGATATCGAGGCAGGGTTTGAAGAAGCAGAAGCAGAGCTGGAATTTTTGGCCGATCTGGTCGAGAACTACGACGGGGTGATCAAGACTTACTTACAAACCGTTGATCAATTCATTGCAGATCTGAACCTTACGGAACTACAGGGTGAGGAGCTGTCTGAAGCCAGGCAGAGCTTAATTGATATAAATCGTCGTCCTGCCGCCTTAAAGCTAGAGGAATTCTCAGAGAAATTATCCGACCTGGTTGAAATCATTGAAGAAGAAGAGCTAAAAGCAGCCGAGGAAGTGATAGAAACGGTTGTACGAACTCGGAATCAGGGGATTGCCATTAGTGTTGTATTATCGCTAGTCATTGCTGGCCTCCTGGCGTTAATCCTCATCTGCCCTGAGCGTCATAACAAGGCAAAATCGGATATGTAGCAGCCTCTGAAAGATTTGTGAGGATTAGGCGGTCAGGGTTCTACGCTAAATGAAAATCAGCCCATCCCTTTCAAAGCGATTTTAGAAATTCCTCAAACTCGCCTAGAGCAACGCTAGAACCAGCCATCCAGGCTCGTTCTATGTATTGGGGCAGGAGTTTTTTGAGATCTATATTTGGGAAAATGGGGCTGGACAAATTGTCTTGATACCCTTCTGGAGTTAGCACGTAAATCGTTAAGCTGCCCTGACGATAGATCCAGACCTCAGGAACAGCCAGCGTTTGGTAAATATCTAAGTCTGTCAGCGAAGTCAGATCCATTTCAATGGTCAGGTCTGGAGGGGGATCTTCGCTTAAATCAATCCGCTCCTTGCCCAAAATAGCCTGCCAATTCTGGATATAGAAGCAGGCGTCAGGTTCAGCTCCGGA
>JAKSDM010001039.1 GCA_022360135.1 Pseudanabaenales cyanobacterium
CGGCTTATTTGAATCTGACCTCTTGGCGCATGGGGTTAAGCAAACGCAGAATGGCGGGTTGATAGATTGCTCAGGCAATCAGTTTTGGGTTTTTGATGTGGATGGAACCCATCAAGCGGCGCGGCAACGCGCATTAGCCGAGGCGCCCTGCTATCCTGAGGTCCATCGTCGGACCCAAACCGCCACTGCAAAAGGCTATATGGGCCGTCGCCGGGGAGAAACGACTCGCACTCGGAGCCGCGGTGACCCAGGCGCATACCAGTGTGAGCAACTTCAACAGGTCGCTGAGTTTATTGCCTTCTTAAAATTTCGAGATAAACGCCGTCGTACAATTCTTGACCCTACTCGGCTAGTTTCCCTTACAACTGAGTTTGTAGAGGAAGATCGCATGCTCGCAGAAGCGGGAATGGATGATTATGCAGCGATGCTTGCTCAGGAAGATCAAAAATGACCACCCAGGTTAAACGGGGAGAAGTCTGGCTAGCAAATCTCAATCCTACTCAAGGTTCTGAGCAAGCAGGCATGCGTCCGATCGTCATCTTCCAAAATGATATTGTTTCCCAATTTTCCACCACAACCATTGCAATTCCCCTAACGACAAATCAACGCCGCGCCTCACTGCCGATTTGTATGGTGATCAAGCAGGGAGAGGGTGGACTAGTCCAGGATTCCGTTGCACTGTATTTTCAAATGCGAGTGCTGGATAAGCGTCGGTTGATTCGAAAGTTGGGGCGGCTTGGCGCTGAAACAATCACTCAATTAGAAGAAGTGGACTCACGATCGCAGGCGCCCGCATCACGCTCTACGATGTAATGGATTACGTCATCGACCAATATCCTCCTAAGTTCATTCGTGGACTGTTTAACCTAACTGATGAGCAAATTAACGCTGCCCTTAACTATATTGAAGCCAATCGAGCTGAAGTTGAAGCTAAGTATCAAACTGTAGTGAAGGAAACTGAGGAACTCCGGCAGTATTACGAAGCGCAAAATCGCGAACTCATTACTCGACTTGCTACAAAATCACCGAAACCAGGGATGGAAGCTGCTTGGGAAAAGCTGCAAGCGCAGAAAGCAAAGCATCAAGCACAACTTGAGTCCTATAATTACTCTACTAGCGCCAATCTCCTCAATGTTTCGCGAATCTGGAGCCAACGAATGTGTTGATAAACTAACTTTATGCAGTTTGGGTGGAATGACGACAAGGCGGCGAGCAATCTATCAAAGCATGGAGTCTCATTTGAGGAAGCAAAAACTGTTTTTGATGATCCTCTCTATGTTGACTTCTATGATCCAGACCACTCTGAAAATGAAAATCGATATCTTATTGTTGGGGAATCAGATCGAGGGCGATTGTTGATTGTGTCATATACCGAAAGAGGAAATTCAATTCGCCTCATTAGCGCAAGAGAAGTGACTCGAAACGAACGAAAAGCTTATGAAGAGGGATAAGTCAGAAATGGAAGATGATCTGCGGGCGGAGTACGACTTGAAGAGCTTACGAGTTAGAAAGTTAGGCTCTGACAGAAAAAGTTTTGGTGGCGTCACTGTGCGGTTGGAGCCTGATGTTGCGGAGATGTTTCCGAGTGCTGATGCGGTTAATGAAGCGCTACGTTTTTTGATTAGAGTGATGCGAGATAACCAAGCGCTTGCTCCCACAGCACAAGCTAACAATTCAAATACAATGGAAGATTGAACCACTGGACAGGATCAAAAAGAGAAGGAAACCTCAGAAAATCAGCCCCGGACAGATGACCTTGTGGGAGGGGTGGGAAGCGGGATCGGAAATTCATGAGGTGGCTAAGACGTTTATCGAGGCAAATTGCTATACGCCCCAGACCCAATGATCCCCGGTTAAATGCTAAAACTTCAGGTTCTCGGTACCCGGTAATGAAATGTTGAAACGCTGATAACTTGTCCGAAAAGACCGCTATTACAAATCTTTAGGAACTGCTGAAGCGTTTAGATGCTACAGTTTACAGACTTCTGCACGAGAGAGAGAAGAACCACCGTCTAGCAAGGTCCGAAACTCTATAGTCGGGAGATGTCCCTTGGGGGCGGAAGCATCAAATGTTACTTGTGAAGACGAGATAAATTCTTGATTCACACGCCAACCGACATCATCAGCAAAACAATACCAGGTCGTCTCATCATACTGCCCATCAGGTTTGCCGCCACAGTTTTTAATGTAAATGTTCTTTTGAACACTGAACCCAAATTTTCCGCCACTATGTTCTAGCCAAAGGTGATCAATCTGACTCAGAACATCACAGGGTAAGTTTTCAACGCTATCGGGGTCTAACCAACCTTCCTCTTCCCGATTGGCAACTTCCAACAGCAATTTGGCAGTTTCTAGATCAGCTTCTTGCCATTGTTCTAGTTGCAAAAAATCCTCCAGCCTGGAATAGTCAACATCGCTTGAAGATGAGCTGGGATTATCAAGAGATGTTCTCTCCCGAGAGTCTGAGTCCTGAGAGTCTGAAGGTTTATCTTTATCTATCGAATCCTCAGAAGAAGGCTGCTGTGATACAACCCCTGGAGAATCTCGGTGAGAATGTTGCTGTGATTGATTTCCTAAAAATTGACCACTGATTGTTACTCCTACAACTCCCACGACTCCTAAAACGGCCCATGTGAGAACCCGCCGTTGTCGATTAGATGTAGAGGGGAGTGGCTGATTACCGCTGAGAGCGCGCTGCTCCCGCTCACGTTGCAAACCGAGCCATTCTTTATAACACGCAATCATGGCTGTTATAAAAGCCAACAAGGTTGTTAAAAATACAATTATCGCTATAACTGTTTCCATTAAGTTTGTTTAACTGAAATAGTTAACTTATTGTTTCTGGAAGGCAGTCCATTTTTCTGTCCGCGCAATTTCCTTTCCGCCATCATTTGGGTGCAGAATCTTGAGTAACCTTTTCCTGCACCCAAAGATTGAGCAGGGTTTGTGCAGAAACCCCCCGTTGCTGAGCCATTTGCCGCAATTGTATCGCCAAAGTTGTCTCAATCGGAAAATAGGCAACCGAAGCATCCAGCTCTACTTCAAATTCCACAGATTCAGTTTTCTCCCAGAATTCCCCCAAATCATGGGAATCCCAGAACTCTCCTAGCTCCTGATAGGAAGTCGCCTCAGAAATCGAACGCTTAACGTCGCTCATACATCCTCCGTCCAGAATTAGTCGTATCACGAGCCGAAAGAACCAATGCCCGCTTGTCCGGCTGATAAACAAAGAAAACAATTAAATATCTTCCCTCACCTGTTTGTCCCAAAGCCGCATAAACATTTTCTCCCTTACGATGTCCCCGCTCAACAAACCGAAAATATGGATGTCGCTCGAATAACTCACTCAGTTTATAAGGTTGAACCCAATGCTTGCGGTCTAGCTTCTCAACAATATCCTCAAGCCAGATAAAGCCTGTTATTTTCATCCGTTCTCCTGGGTGATTTCCCACTTTAAATGGGCGCTCCCAATGAGTAATCGTAAAATTTTAGTAAAATTCTTAGAATAAGAGTCTTGATTCTCCTAAATCCCTTTGCAGCCGTTCTCACGATGTTACAAAATAATTCGCCCGCAGCCTCTTTGTCAGGGGAGTTGGAGGGATCAAAACCTAGAGGGACTGCTGGCAGACTTGTGTATCCACGGTAGCCGCCCCAGTTCCTAACCCTGAGGGCGTTTCCCTAAGCGGCATGAA
>JAKSDM010000048.1 GCA_022360135.1 Pseudanabaenales cyanobacterium
AGGTATTGTCAAACGCAAGCGAAAACCTAATATCAAGCTGATTGTCGCTCCTTTTCCCGATGCCCAACGAGGAAGTCCTCATTTTTTCTTTGACGATTCCTTGACAACTGACTCGGTCCCTTAACTTGTTGCCAATGGGGATGAATATGATTTTTCGAAAGGGAAACGGGGTGCTGTAATCCCGTCAAAAGGCAAAACGCGCATCACCATATACTTGGATGATGAAATTTTAAGAAGTTTTCGAGAACGCGCAGAAGAGGCTGGTCTAGGTTATCAGACACTCATTAATGAGGCGTTAAAGGATCATCTTGAAAGGCCAAACGGGCAACCACTCACCGAAAGTGATCTTCGTCGTGTACTCAGAGAAGAGTTATTACAGGTTAATGAAACTTCTAAAGTCTTTGATAATGCTTAGCCATTAATTGTAAAGGACTGTCTTCAATTGCTAATGCGCCACTCAATCCCCGATTTCAATTAGCTTCTCTTCAGCCAACTTTATGACTTGACGCACCTGCTCAAATCCGGTGCCGCCAAGGCTGTTCCGAGCTGCGACGACTTGGCGGGGGGCGATCGCATCATAAATATCGGCTTCAAAGGCCGGATGAAGAGTTCGCCACTCCTCAAGCGTCAGGTCCTTGAGTAACTTGTTGGCAGCCAGGGATGTTTTCACTACCTTACCCACCAAATTGTAAGCCTCCCGGAAAGGCACCCCTTTGGCGGCTAAGTAATCGGCGACATCAGTGGCATTGGAGAAGTCCGCCGCCACAGCTTTCGCCAGTTGGGCGGGGCGAAACTCAACCCCTTCCTGTAATAGGATAGTCATCGCCTGAAGGCACGCACGCACCGTATTGACGGTATCAAAGAGGGCTTCTTTGTCCTCCTGAAAGTCTTTGTTATACGCCAGGGGTAGCCCCTTCATCATCACCAGCAGGCTCTGGAGATGGCCAAACACTCTGCCGGTTTTACCTCGGACTAATTCGGGCACGTCCGGATTTTTCTTCTGGGGCATGATGCTGGAGCCTGTGGCGCACCGATCCGTCAGGGTGACGAAGCTGAATTCCTCGGAGGCCCAAAGGATGATTTCCTCAGACAGGCGGGAAAGATGCACCAGAATTAAACTGGCGGCGCAGGCAAATTCGATCGCAAAATCGCGATCGCTGACGCCATCTAAACTATTGGTGTAAACCGACTCAAATCCTAATAGGTCAGCCGTATAGCGGCGATCAATCGGAAACGTCGTACCCGCCAATGCCCCACACCCCAACGGAGAAATATTGACCCGACGTAACACATCCCCTAATCGGACCCAATCGCGTTGCGCCATTTCAAAGTAGGCCAAGAGGTGATGCGCTAAGCTTAAGGGTTGCGCCCGCTGTAAATGGGTATAGCCAGGAATCAGCGTTTCAACAGTGTCCTTGGCTAAATCGAGGAGAACTTGCTGAAACTGACGAAGTTGGGCTCGAATCTGTTGAATTTGATCCCGCAGGTAGAGACGGGTATCCGTTCCCACTTGGTCATTACGGGAACGCGCGGTGTGGAGCTTTTTACCCACCTCTCCCACAAGCTGAGTCAGCCGATGTTCTACGGCAAAGTGGACATCCTCCTCCTCAACACCTGGGCGAAACTCCCCCCGAAGATACTCTTGGCGAATCATCTCCAGTCCATTCACTAGCTCTTCACCTTCTTTAGGGGTAATGACGCCCATTTTAGCCAGCATCTTGGCATGAGCTTGGGAACCTGTCAGGTCGTATTCGATTAGCTGAATATCAAAACCAATACTGGCGTTGAATTGTGCGATCGCCGGATGGAGCGTTGATTCAAATCGCTGACTCCAGGCTTGGGAAGAAGACGATGTATCCAACTCTCAAGATTCTCCGATGACAGTAGGGGTGCAAGGATGAGTGATATCGTTAGTAAGCAGTTAGGCCCCGGATTAGATACCCAAGCACGATACCGATTAGCAAGGCCCACACTTGTCCTGACTCAACAAATTGAGACATGGCGTTTCCTAAGTCTCCCAAAATATCTTGGTCGAAATACTGAGCGATTATCATTGACTCAACTTGCTGCTTATGCGCCGATCCAAGTGCAAAAGCGGCAAGTTGCCCATTGTATGGGGGCATAGTCTGCTCAACTATTCCAGATGCTGAGGAGAATGAGGCTAGGGGCATCAGGTTCGACTGAGCCGGGTTGATGGGGACTGTCGCAAGGTCAATTCTATTCATGCTTGACCGAACTCCTCTCTATGCAAAGGCTACAACCCCAAACTATACACTAGACCTCCTCTATTAACATGCTATAGGGTGCTGTAATGCACCAAGGATTCAACCTCTGCTTAATGCCCAATTCCGGCCTATTCAAACAAATACAGCTGAACCTCTGGCTTAACTCGCATCACGATCAGGGTCATATCGTCCTCATTCTGCCGCTCAGAGCCAATAAACTTTTGTAGTAGGTCAAACAGATAATCCAAAATAGCCTCAGCGCTATCGCAGTTTCGACAAGCCCACTGAAAAGCCCGAGTTAGATTTTCCTCGTCAAACCGATCGCCACTCTGATTCGCTGCATCCGTAAAGCCATCGGTGTAGTAGAGCACCGTATCTCCCGGTTGTAAGTGGACCTTGTCTTCGTGGTAACGGGTGTCCATGTCCAAACCCAGCAGCATGCCCACCGTATCCAAACGTTTTACCGTATTAGCGGCGGCTTGCCAGAGCAGAGGGGGATTATGGGCGGCATTGCCATAGGAAAGAATGCGGGTTTTGGGGTCATACTCTGAGTAGAAAAGGGTGACGAATCGATTGGAATTCTCCAAGTCATTATGCATGACGGAGTTCAGATGCTGCAGAATTCTAGCTGGAGAATGACTGTTCAGCACCTCCGCCCTCAGCATCCCCCTTAACATGGTCATAATCAGGCCCGCTGGAACTCCCTTACCCATGACATCGCCAATCGAAAAACTCCATGGATTTGAGATAGCGTGCTTAGAGTTGGAGTGGCGCAATTGTTCATAGGTGGTGGGGATAAAGTCATAATAATCACCGCCCACCTTGTTCGCTGTTTTGCAGCGCGCCGCCAAATCTATCCCCTCAATCGTGGGGCACTGCCTGGGCAGCAGCTGGAGTTGAATTTCAGCGCCAATCTCCAATTCGCGATCAAGCCGCTCTTTTTTGCGCAGGGCGACGGTCAGCTCATCGTTCTCAATGGCGACAGCCGTCTGATCGGCGACGAGTCGAACCAACTTCTGTCGAGTTTCCGTCCAGGCATAGTCAGAATCCCGACTAAAGACATAAAGCCGACCCCGCTCCACATTTTTGACGATGATGGCTGTGCCAAATATCTGGAGTTCTGGCCCCAAATAGCGATTGACCTGACGATCCAGAGCCAACATCGCGTTCCGAGCGACAGCGACAGCTCCTCCTGAAGCCGCTGCGAAGGAGGCTGTAATTTGGCGTGTGGCTGCTTCTAACGCCCGACGAACATCCTGACAGTGATGACTCCCCTGACAGTGAATCCGCTCTAGTCGAACTTCACCATTGGGTTTGAAGAGAACCAAAGCCCCCCCCGAGGCATCGGTTACTCGACAGGCGATCAGGGGAATGAGTTCTAAAAACTGGTTGAGATTATTCAGGCTCCGTAGAGCAAACCCTAAAGAACTCAGGAGATCTTGGATCTTATACTGTTCCCGCTGAAGACGCGCCACTAGCTCTTTAAGAGCAAATACAGGCGTTGTCTCCTGCAAAGAATTGCTATTTGAGGGTTCAAAGGAAGGTGAGGGCCTAGGAGGCATGGGAGTCACAGTTGGGGACAAAGTCCAGAATTAAGAAAAGTTAGAGTCAGTGAGTTATAACGAACAATCCAGTGGAGGGATAATAACTCAACAATTGTTATTGTTTAAGAAATAACCTGGGTAGATTGGGGATTGAAAAACTAGCTGAACACCATTAGAAGAAGCCAAAAATGAGTGATCCCAAGGGTAAGGGGAAATTTAATGATCGTGAATCCGAGTATTTGACCAAAATTCAGCTAAGGAATTGGCAGGTGATGCGATCGCTTGCGGTCAATTCTAACGGATGGAAGGCATACCTTTGAGATCAACTTTTTCCAGAACTTCATGACAAAAGGATAAGGCGACGGCCAGCTGGCTGGTTTGCTGAGGATAGGACATGGCAGGACGGTTGATGATAACCAACTGAATCCCTAACATGGCCGCAATCTTACGCTTGATATCCTCACCGCCCGCTTGACCGGAAGCTTTCGTCACCACAAGAGAAATATTCCACTGTCGCCACAGGGCCTGCTCGATAGCTGCAGAGGTAGGCGGGCGCAGAGCAATTAACCGATCAGGTGTAAATCCTGCCGCCAAAGCAGCTTCCAGCCCAACCAACGAGGGTGAAATACGGGCAAACAGCAGCGATCGAGTTTGCCAAGGGCGAAACAGCGCTAATGGACGGTAACCCACGGTCAGGAGAACTCGCTTTCCGGCTAAGTGATCGCTTGCTAAAAGAGTCTCGAAGCTATCAAGTATAAGGGGGGGGGAGGATAGAGATTTTAGATTTTGGATTTTAGATTTTGGATGGGATGACGCCTGATTCTTGACGCCTGACTTCCCTATTTCCTGTTCCCTATTCCCTATTTCCTCCCCCTCCCCCCCTCCCCCCTTCCCCCCCTCTCCCCTAACCTTGGGGCGTTCATAGCGGAGGTAAGGGATGCCCAAACGCTGGGCAGTGGCGATCGCCAATTTAGACACAGCCACTGCGAAGGGATGAGACGCGTCTAATATGGCCCTAATGGCCTCTTGTTGAATAAAGGCGGTTATTTTGTCGGAGGTGATTTCGCCTACCCAAATGCGAATATTATCAGCTTGGGGATATAGGGATTTTGCTGATACCGTCGTCACGGTGATGGTGCAGGCAAGGGAAGTATGCGCAATCTCAGCGGCTAATTGGGCGCTTTCCCGAGTGCCGCCAATCAGCCAAAGTCGCTTGGCGGCAAATTGAGTCCCCCTACTACCCGCTAGGAGATCGCCCAACTGATTAAGTTTGCCCCCAGGCTGCTCTACCATTTCACCTTAAAAAGATGGAACACTTCTCCCGAATGCTGCCCGGTGACTTTTGCACCTGATTGACGGATCAGCTGTTTCCAACTATCCATCGGTTCTAAGATAACTTCGGCCCCCAGATAAGTCTCCAAAATGGCCCAGTTCTCGGCCAAGGGTTGCTCCAGATTGAGCACGTCAAAGGCAAACACGCCAGTTGGTTTCAAGACCTTCTTTACGGCCGCCATCACAGTTTGCCAATAGGTGACGGGGAAGTAACAGCTAAACCCTGTGGCAATGACTAAATCAAACTGATTCGTCTGGTAATCCAGTTGGTGGGCAGGTGCGAGCTTGACCCCTTTGAAGAGCTTGGAATTAAGCTGGGGACCTCGGGAGTTAATGGTTTTCTGGGCGAATACGCTGATCTCCTGACCATAGAATAAGGCTCCCCAGTCTCGCCAGGGATAGATTAGAAAACTCACACCACACCCTAAATCCAAACAGGATTGCCGTTTGCGAGGCTGGACAATTTCCCAAAAAGGTGAGGAGAGGTTGGCGGCTAAAGATCCGGAGACCCACTCCCGAAAAATAGGCATGCTTTCAACCTCAGGGGGTAGGTTGAAGGTATCGCCCTGATATTCGCGGTTGAAGCGATTGGCGATCGCCGCCAGTTGCTCTTGCGAGGGTATAGTCCCCTGTATATCCTCCGCCATACTTCACCTCAATTGCTTTGGGAAATGTTAAAAAATTAGCCTTTGAGGGCTTTGTTGAAGTTTTGTCGGTAAGGCTTGTTAGCCAAAAAGAAAATTGGCCATAGCGCAGTCAGATACAGCCGACCTTTAGTGAAATTCGTGCGGTCGAAGCCGGTCCAAAATTTCCAGGCGCCGAATCCATAGCCAACCAGTAATACAATAGTGAGCAAAGGTCCCATTGAATTGTCCTCTCCCGTGAACCGAAAAAATTGGTTTATTTATCTATTAGGATATCAACGGCTCAAGATCAGGCGTTACTTCATCAGACTGGCATTTTGTTCTCATCGTTTGGTCCTCAGCGGTTAAATGTCTTAGTAGCTATGGTTTTATCAGTTATTTAGATTGTCTTAATGGAGATGCTCAATACTGATTTGGAACTTAATCTGACGGTATTCTAAATAACTTATGATTCAGAATGATTCATATCTGATGCAGAAAATCTCTGGAATTCGGTTGACTCATATCAAGCCTAAATATTTCGTAAGGGTAGCTGGGCGGCAGCGTTATGGACGACTTGAGGGCGACACCGGGACAGGTTGAATCAGAACTGACCGCCCTCAACTTGAGATTGTTAGCAGTGAAGGAGGATGTATGCGAGCAGTGCTAATGGCCGGAGGCTCAGGAACACGGCTGAGGCCGTTAACTTGCGATCTCCCCAAGCCAATGGTGCCAATTTTAAATCGCCCTATTGCAGAACATATTGTCAATCTCCTCAAGCGGAATGGCATTACTGAAATCATTGCCACCTTGCACTATCTTCCTGATGTTATGCGCGATTACTTTCAGGATGGCAAGGACTTTGGGGTGCAAATGACCTATGCGGTGGAAGAAGATCAACCCTTAGGCACCGCAGGCTGTGTCAAGAATATAGCAGAACTTCTGGATGACACCTTTGTGGTGATCAGCGGGGATAGTGTCGCTAACTTTGATCTGAAGTCTGCCTTAAATTTTCATCGGAAAAAGGGCTCAAAAGCCACCCTGGTGCTCACCCATGTGCCAAATCCGATCGAATTTGGCGTGGTCATTACAGACGAAGAGAATCGAATTCGCCGGTTCCTGGAAAAGCCCTCCACTAGTGAAATTTTCTCAGATACCGTGAATACGGGCACATATATCCTGGAGCCGGAGGTTCTAGATTATTTGCCTGCTAACCAGGAGTGCGATTTCTCTAAAGATCTTTTCCCGCTCCTGCTAGAAAAAGGGAAACCGATCTACGGCTACATTTCGGAGAGCTATTGGTGCGATGTTGGACACTTGGATGCTTATCGGGATGCCCAATATGATGCGCTGGACGGTAAAGTTAAAGTCGATTTCGCCTATTCCGAACACTCACCAGGACTGTGGGTTGGCCAAAACACTTATATCGATCCGACGGCTAAAATCGAAACCCCTGCTTTGATTGGCAGTAACTGTCGGATTGGTCCTCGAGTAACCATTGAGGCGGGTACATCCATTGGCGATAATGCCACCATTGGCAGTGATGCTGACTTAAAGCGACCGATTATCTGGAATGGCGCCATTATTGGGGATGAAGTCCATTTACGCGCCTGTGTGATCGCTCGCGGCGCCCGAGTTGACCGCCGCGCTCATGTGCTGGAGGGAGCCGTGGTCGGTTCTCTCTCCACTGTGGGTGAAGAGGCTCAGATTAGTCCAGGCGTCAGAGTCTGGCCCAGCAAGCAAATCGAGTCGGGGGCGACCCTAAACATCAACTTGATTTGGGGCAATACGGCCCAGCGCAACTTATTTGGCCAGCGGGGCGTGACTGGATTAGCCAATATCGACATTACCCCTGAATTCGCAGTCAAGTTAGGAGCGGCTTATGGATCTACGCTTAAGCCCGGTTCCAGTGTTACGGTTTCGCGAGATCAGCGTAGCATTTCTCGTATGGTGTCGCGATCGCTGATTGCTGGCTTAATGTCTGTAGGCGTGAACGTCCAAAACCTAGAAGCCACTTCTATTCCGGTGGCTCGCGCGGTGCTGCCGACCCTATCGGTTTCGGGGGGTATCCACGTCCGCCTGCATCCCGACCGTTCCGATCAGCTGTTGATTGAGTTCTTCGACCAAAAGGGGATTGATATCCCTAAAGGGAAAGAGAAAAAGATTGAAGGCGCCTACTTTAAGGAAGACTTACGCCGAGCCCAAGTTCATGAAATTGGCAGTGTGGGGTATCCCAGCCGAGTCGAAGACATTTACACAACCGCCTTTGAGCACCACCTCAATGTTGAGGCGATCCGCAATAGCAAATCAAAGGTAGTGCTTGACTACGCCTATGCCGTATCGGGCGCTGTCTTACCTCAGCTATTAGGCAAATTTGGTTGTGACGCAGTTGTCCTGAATGCTAGCCTCAGCCCAACTGCTCCCTCTGTGACAGAACGCGAAGTCTTGCTTGGGCAACTCGGTCATGTGGTTCAAGCGCTGCAAGCGACAATAGGCGTGCAGATTTCTGCTAATGGCGAGCAATTGATTTTAGTCGATGAGGTCGGCACCCCGATACGCGGTGAGATTCTAACCGCCTTAATGACCCATATGATTCTGACGGCTCACCCCAGAGGTACGGTGGTGGTGCCGGTTCATGCTTCGGGTGGGGTTGAGCAAATTGCTCGCCGCCACGATGGTCGAATCATTCGCACTAAAGCCAATCCGACGGCGCTCATGGAAGCTTGCCAGAAAGACAGCAATGTTGTGCTGGGGGGCAGTGGCGATATGGGCTTTATTTTCCCCCAACTCCACCCAGGGTTTGACGCCATGTTTTGCGTCGCTAAGCTAATCGAAATGATGACGATTCAAGAGCGCTCCCTGGGCCAGATTTGGAGTGACCTGCCGAGAATTTCCCATCGCTTGCAAACGGTTCGGTGCCCTTGGACAGTTAAAGGCGCTCTCATGCGTTATCTAGTGGAAACTCACCCGGCCGACAGCCTGGAACTGATTGATGGGGTTAAGATTGTCGATCATCATCGGGATAGTTGGATCTTGATCTTGCCCGATGCCGGGGAACCCTTGGTTCATATCTTCTCTAACAGCGCCGATCGGGATTGGATGGATGAGCATTTGCGAAAATATCGAGCGTCTGTTCAGGAATTTATCGAAAAAGAGCAAGGTATAGAGGAAGTCAACGTATGAATAGTTGCGTGTTAATGGCGGAGATCATCCAAGCGCCTCAACTCCGGTACACCTCTGACAATCAAACGCCGATCGCGGAGTTTGTGGTTCAATTTTCAGGGCTCAGGGCTGAAGATCCTCCCTCCCAACTGAAGGTGATAGGTTGGGGAAATCTAGCGCAGGAAATTCAGGAACGCTGTCATGAGGGCGATCGCATCCTGATAGAAGGGCGTCTGGGCATGAACACGGTAGAACGACCAGAGGGCTTCAGGGAAAAAAGAGCTGAGCTAACCGCTCAGCGGATTCATAGCCTAAATTCTAATAGTCCCAGCGCATCGACGCTTGTAGCCAGCGGTTCGGTGATGGAGAGCAGCGGTTCTGCTATGAAAGCGACTGCCTCTACAACCAGCTCGGTCACCCCTGTGCAGTCAGCGCCGCCGCCTACCCCCCCATCTTCCTCTCCTCCCCCGGAGGAACCTGATTACGACGATATTCCATTTTAATGGCCATGTGGAGACGTAATACAGCTATGTCTCTACAAAACTTGGGATATCAAGGAAATATCTCTCCAGAATCCCTTAGAGTGTGTTTGTAAACGTAAATTTACAAAGCCCAAAATGCTTAACTGGCAAGGAATCCAAGCAATTGGATATGAGACTGATAAAAATCTCCTAATAGGCTGAAAAGCTCATGAACATTGGCTTCTGAATTTGTAAACATTGATTTACAAACACACTCTTAGGGAGCATCGAACTAGGAGCATTTGTGATTGAACAAATAATGCTTTTGAAAGAGATCAAGGGAGGTGAAACGATGGGAAGGAGCCCACGTTTCACCTGTAAAATCTGCCATTTTCTATTCCAGTAGACCTGGCAGAAGTTGTTTTTTCCTCACAAGGAAGAGTTAAACATGAATATTATATCTGGATCTGGCCCAGACCCTTTTCCAAAGAAGAGGGTTATAGTACTTCTGCTATCCATTTTTACAGCATTCGGATTTGGTCTTGGATCCGGTATAGTACGTGGCCTAGGGCAAGTTCCTTATCAACCCAGAACAGTTATCCAGCCAAATCCTTCGCCATTGACTCTGGCAGATTATGAACGTCTTAAGATTGGCATGTCTCTAGCCACAGTCGAATTACTCATAAATACTGGAACTGAGGAAAGTCGATCCGATACCAAGGTTACTGTCATATGGAAGAATGCGGACGATTCATATATCAGGGTGATTTTCGAGGAAGATGCGCTGAAGAGTAAAGAACAACATGGGCTTGTTAAGCATGCTTCCTGCATTCAGTAGCCTTCGAAAGTCGGAAGCAAGTAAGGAGGTAGGGTGTTGTAACTGTAGGATATAGGTTGGAAAGTTTTCATCCTTAATTTTGAGTGTTTTCCTAGTTCAGATTTAACTGTTTAGGACATCCGGGCTCCGGTCCAGCTGAAGCCAAACTGGCCAAAAATACTTACTTAATATGCAACACCCTAGCATCGCAATTAGTATCAGGTCTTAGAGTGAAACAAAATTTTGGGATCATTTCCCAACCTTAGGTCCACTTCAAATACTGCCGCAAATATCCTAGCTATATCTTGCTGCACCTGCTCTATCGAAATATTGGGCCGAAATTGAGCCAAACTCCCCACAGGTTTATCGGTAATCCCACAAGGGATAATTTCCCGAAAACCCGCTAAGTCTGGACAGACATTCAATGCGAAGCCATGCATGGTAATCCAACGACTAACTTTGACGCCGATCGCAGCCACTTTGTAGCCATCTAGCCAAACCCCTGTCAAGCCTCGAATCCGTTTCCCCTCAAGCTGATATTGGGCCAGAACCTGAATAATCACTTCCTCTAACTGCCTCAGGTACCAGTGTAAATCTTGCCGATGGCGGCGTAGATTCAGAATCGGATAACCCACCAGTTGCCCCGGGCAGTGATAGGTCGCCTCCCCGCCCCGTTCCACCCGGTATACCTGCCGATGGGTTTGAGCGACATCAAACTTTAGAAATTCAAGGTCTCCTCCCTGACCTAAGGTGTAAACAGGGGGATGCTCTAAAATAATTAACACATCAGGTTGATTGGGATTGACTCGCCGCATAGCCACCATTTTTTTTTGCAAAGTCCAGGCGACGGCGTAGTCAATCAGCCCAAGCTGATACAGATCACAATAGCGCTGAGGCGATCGCGCAGAGATTCGACCCTTGTCATAAACGTTCAGATTCATCATGAAAATCAAGGGAAAAATCACTTAAATTCAGATATCCAACCTCAAACTGAAATCAAGAATTATCAACGGATGCAAAAGATTTTAAAGGGATATGTTGTCCAGAATACAAGATGCTAGGGTGAAAATATAGGCCGAAATTTCTAGGGAGGCAGCTTTATGAAGCTTGTTATCCAGGGTAAAAATATCGAGATCACTGATGCTATCCACAACTATGTTCAGCAAAAGATTGAGAAGGCGGTTAGTCATTTTCAAACTCTGACGAATGAAGTAGATGTTAACCTTTCAGTAGCGCGCAATCCCCGGATAACCCCCAAACAATCAGCTGAGGTAACCCTTTACCTCAATGGTGCCGTTGTTCGCGCGGAAGAAAGTAGCGAGAATCTTTACGCCAGCATTGACTTGGTTGCCAACAAAATTACTCGGCAGTTACGCAAATATAAAGAAAAGCGGCAAGGTAAGGGCCATCTCACCGAAAAATTAGCTGCTGATCTGATTGAGCAGACGCACACTTACGACATCTCAGAAGTGATCAACGGCCGCGAGCCCAAATTGCCTGAAGAAGTCGTTCGGACTAAGTACTTTGCCATGTCGCCGATGAGCGTACAGGAAGCACTCGAGCAATTAGAGCTGGTTGGTCATGATTTCTACATGTTCCAGAACCAAGAGACGGGAGAAATCAATGTTATCTATGAGCGCAACCACGGCGGATATGGACTGATTCAACCTCGCCGTAATGGTAATGGCCATGTTCACACGAATGGCCATCATCGGGCGCACATTAGCGGCTCAAAACAATCAAGTTCGGTTGAGGCGTAATATTGCGTTAAGGGACATGGCTGAGCCATGTCCCTGATAACTGTAGGATGGTGACTTCAAAGAGAATGGCTGCAGCAATAGCTGGCGTAGTTTGATATCACATACCCTATGAGTGAACTATCGCTAGGTTCCGAAGAGCCGTTATCCTTCCCATACAGGAAATTGTCACGTCATACAGAACTAATCTGCAGTAGCGGGTCTAACTTGCTCTGGGCGTCCAGTGCATAAAGATCGTCGCATCCCCCAATGGGGTTGTTGTTGATGAAGATTTGCGGCAAGGAGCGGCGACCATTTGCTCGCTGGGCCATCTTTGCTCGGGCGGCTTCATCGCCGTCGATGGCGTATTCTGCATATTTAACGCCTTTTTGATCCAAAAGTATTTTGGCTTGAATGCAAAACGGGCAACTGCTCCAGGTATAAATTTCGACCTTTGGCGCCATAGACTCCTCTAAATGTTAAGCAATATTTCTCTAATTCTAGCGTCCTCGCAAGAAACTTCCCACCTATGCAATTGACTTTCCAAATAGTTCTTCTTTGTGAAGATTTAAGTTGCAATTGAAATAAT